>CAZDFL010000005.1:0-26858 GCA_964504835.1 uncultured Zetaproteobacteria bacterium | reverse complement strand
AGAAAGCGGGTTGCCCCGCCCTCCGGATTTACTTAACAGCGTCTTTCAGGGCCTTACCAGGCTTGAATTTAGGCGCTTTTGATGCAGCGACTTCAATTGCTGCACCCGTGCGTGGGTTACGCGCTGTGCGCGCTGCACGATCTACTACCGAAAACGTACCAAATCCTACCAAGCTAACTGCACCACCATCTGCCAAAGTTCCTGTGATACCGCCTAACACTGCTTCAACAGCATCAGATGCCGCTGATCTGCTCAAGCCTGCTGATGAAGCCACATGGTTTATCAAATCTGATTTATTCATTATTCCTCCCGCTACATTCAATGGGTGCGAACTATACGCATTCAACCCCATATCCTGTCAACCAGTTTTTTTGTTTTTTTAAGATTTAGTGCGCTACCGCCGAACTGTCATTTAAATAAATGTCCGCAACGGCTCCCGGCACAAAACTCCCGGGCATACTCATACCGGATGGCAGCTGCGTCAAGGCATGTTCAAGCACTTCATCCATGTGTTTCACAGCATACACTTCAAGGCATTCCAGAACTTCTGCATGGATGTCCTTTAAATCTTTCATGTTTTCCTCAGGAATGATGGCCTTGGTCAAGCCACCACGATGGGCCGCCAGCAACTTCTCTTTTAGCCCGCCAATCGGTAATGCCTTACCGCGCAAGGTAATTTCACCGGTCATACAGACATGTCTGTTGACCGCAATACCGGTCAGGGCAGATACAATAGACGTCGCCATAGCCAGCCCGGCTGACGGCCCATCCTTGGGAATCGCACCTTCCGGCACATGCACATGAATATCCACCTTCTGATGAAAATCAGGCTTCAGACCCAGCTGTGCAGCACGCGAACGCACATAGGTCAGTGCCGCCTGAATCGATTCCTGCATCACATCACCCAGTTGACCAGTCACAGTCAGTTTACCCTTGCCCGGCATCAACGCTGTTTCAATCTGCAATAATTCGCCACCGACTTCCGTCCAGGCCAGACCCGTCACCACGCCGACCTCATCTTTCTCTTCAACCAGACCGAAGCGATGTTTGCGCACGCCCAGATAAGTTTCAATATCTGTAGCACCCACCGTAATCGTTTCGCTTTGATCGGACTGCACCAGTTTTCGCGCCACCTTGCGATACAATTTGGCCAGATCACGCGACAACCCGCGCACACCAGCTTCACGCGTATAATAGCGAATAATTTCTGTCAGAGCCGAATCATCCACCGTTAGATGCTCTGCTTTCAGACCATGATTGACGCGTTGTTTTTCCAGCAGATAACGGCGTGCAATTTCCAGTTTCTCATGCTCGGTATAACCGGAAATACGAATAATCTCCATACGATCGAGCAACGGGCCGGGAATATTCAGGCTGTTGGCCGTGGTAATAAACATGACCTCGGATAAATCGTAATCCACTTCCATATAATGATCGTTAAAGCTGTGATTCTGTTCGGGATCGAGCACTTCCAGCAGGGCCGAGGCCGGGTCGCCTCTGAAATCAGCGCCCAGCTTGTCAATTTCATCCAGCAGGAATAACGGATTCTTGGTGCCCGCTTTTTTCATCGACTGAATCACCTTGCCCGGCATCGAGCCAATATAGGTACGCCGATGCCCCCTGATTTCCGCCTCATCGCGTACGCCACCCAAACTCATACGCACATACTGACGCTTGGTGGCGCGTGCAATGGACTTGGCCAGCGATGTTTTACCCACCCCCGGCGGCCCGACAAAACAAAGAATCGGCCCTTTCATTTTACGCACCAGCCGCAGCACGGCCAGATGCTCAAGGATACGCTCCTTGACCTTCTCCAGACCGAAATGATCCTCATCCAGCACCCGCTCGGCAGCGCCGATATCCCTGCCGACTCTGGAGCGCTTCTTCCACGGAAGATCAATCAGCCAATCCAGATAATTACGCACCACAGTCGATTCAGCGCTCATCGGTGGCATCATTTTCAGCCGTTTAAATTCGGCATCTGCTTTCTCTTTGGCCTCTTTACTCAGACCCAGCTTTGCAATCTTCTCTTCCAGTTGTTTGAGATCGCTGGCCGCATCTTCATCACCCAGTTCTTTCTGGATGGCTTTCATCTGTTCGGAGAGATAGTAATCGCGCTGGCTCTTCTCCATCTGACGTTTAACACGGCTGCGGATGCGTTTATCCACCTGCAGCAGTTCCATCTCGTCTTCCATGTGAGCATACAAACGTTCAAGCCTGTCCATCACACCGGGCATTTCCAGCAGCGCCTGCTTATCTTCCACTTTCAGGTTCAGGTGTGCGGCAATGGTATCGGCCAGCTTGTCCACTTCATCGACTGCCGATACCGAAACCATCACCTCGGGCGGCAATTTCTTGTTCAGTTTCACATACGATTCGAATTTCTGGATGAGCGAGCGGGCAACGGCATCGAGTTCACGTTCATCATTCACCTCTTCCGGCATCAACGCATAACGGCCATTCAGATATTCACCTGTAGAGGTGATATCATTCACGAACAGTCGTGAACCGCCTTCAACCAATACCTTGATCGTACCATCCGGCAATTTCAGCAGTTGCAAAATCGTGCCGATGGTGCCGACGCCATAGAGATCATCGGGGCCCGGATCATCATCTGTGGCTTCTTTCTGAGCCACCAGCAGGATTTTCTTGTCGGAGGCCATCACCTCTTCCAATGCTTTTACCGATTTCTCACGGCCAACAAACAGCGGCACAATCATATGCGGAAATACCACAATATCGCGCAAGGGCAATACAGGCAGCATGCCCTGATGCTCGGTATTTACACTTTCGATTTCGTTATTGTTCCATTCGGCCACAACAAGCTCCTGTTAATCAGAAAAAGATTTCACCGCAGAGTACGCAAAGTTTCGCAGAGAAAATCACAACCAAGCTTGATTGGCTGGACTTGCTTCATCTGCGTTCATGCGCGTTTATCTGTGGTTGCTGCCTTTGGTTTCCTTGAGATGTTTATTGAAGCAAGGTCAGGAGGCTGCTTCCAGCTTCTGCTCGCCATCACCCTTGAATACCAGCACCGGTTTGGATCTGCCTTCAACCGCTTCGCGATTGACCACGCATTTCTCCACCCCGGTCATGGTTGGGATATCGTACATCACATCCAGCATCACCGATTCCATAATCGCCCTGAGGCCGCGCGCACCGGTCTTGCGTTCAATGGCTTTCTCGGAGATGGCATCCAGCGCATCATCGGTAAAAGATACCTCCACCCCGTCATAGGCCATCAATGCAGCATACTGTTTGACCAGCGCATTTTTCGGCTCGGTCAGGATTTGTAACAAGGCCGCCTTATCCAGATGGCTCAACGTTGCTACAGCCGGCAAACGACCGACCAACTCAGGGATCAGGCCGTATTTAATAAGATCTTCCGGCTCCACCTGACTTAAAATCACACCGATATCCTTCTCGTCATCGGTCTGCACCTGCGCTCCGAAGCCAATCGAACGCGGTTTACCCTTGGCTTCAATCAGCTTTTCCAGACCGTTAAATGCGCCGCCGAGTACAAACAGGATATTGGTGGTATCCACCTGCATAAATTCCTGCTGCGGGTGTTTACGCCCACCCTGCGGCGGCACAGCGGCGACTGTCCCCTCGATCAGTTTCAGTAACGCCTGCTGCACGCCTTCACCGGACACATCGCGGGTGATCGACGGGCCTTCCGCCTTACGCGAAAGTTTGTCCACCTCATCAATATAGACGATGCCGCGCTGCGCCTTTTCGACATCATAATCCGCCGCCTGCAACAGTTTCAGAATAATATTCTCGACATCCTCACCCACATAGCCCGCTTCAGTCAGCGTGGTTGCATCAGCCATGACAAATGGCACATCGAATACGCGCGCCAGCGTCTGGGCTAATAATGTTTTGCCGCAGCCGGTAGGGCCGAGTAATAACACATTGGATTTGGAAATTTCCACATCATTTTTATCATTGTGGTCAATGCGTTTGTAGTGGTTGTACACCGCTACCGATAGCAGCCGTTTGGGTCCTTCCTGACCAATCACATAATCATCGAGAAACGCCTTGATCTCGGTCGGTCGGGGCAGACCGGAATCAGCTTTCTCTTCTTTCTGCTCGCCGGAAAGCTCTTCGACAATGATTTCATTGCATAACTCAATGCATTCATCACAGATAAAAACAGTCGGGCCGGCAATCAGCTTTTTGACATCGTGCTGCGATTTACCGCAAAACGAGCAATATAAAGTGTTATCGCTGCCGCTATTTTGAGTCGTCATCTGCACCTCGGTCTGCCTGATTGTCACCCGCTTCAGGGCGGGAGGTCAACACATCATCAACCAAACCGTAATCTTTTGCCTCATCAGCGGTCAAGAAATAATCCCGTTCCACATCATCGGCCAGCTTGTCCAGCGGTTGGCCTGTGTGACCGGCCAGCATCTCATTCAGATGATCTTTCAGCTTCAAAATCTCACGCGCATGAATCTCGATATCAGTGGCCTGACCCTGAAATCCACCCAGCGGCTGGTGAATCATAATGCGGGCATTGGGCAGCGCAAACCGTTTTCCGGCCGCGCCCGCCGCCAGCAAATGCGCCCCCATACTGGCCGCCTGACCGACGCACAGAGTGGACACATCGCAACGGATGTACTGCATGGTATCGTAAATGGCCAGACCGGACGTCACCACGCCGCCGGGACTGTTGATATAAAGAAAAATATCCTTGTCCGGGCCTTCCGACTCAAGAAACAGCATCTGTGCAATAATCAAGTTGGCAACATGATCATCGACCGGGCCATTGAGAAAAATAATGCGTTCTTTGAGCAGACGGGAAAAAATATCGTAGGAGCGCTCTCCCCGTGCTGTTTGCTCGACAACCATTGGAACCAGATTCATGTTTTCTCCTATTATGCTCACTATACGCGTAATTATTCAGCACGCATATAAAATCAATGTAACTGTTCAGGTTACCCCTGTTCTTGTTCCGCCTGCCATGCAGACAAAGCTTTGGTGACTGCTTTGGTCTTGGCTTCGCTGGCAATATACGCGATGCACTTACGTTCCAGCAAGCCTTCACTTACCGATGCCATCTGCTCCTGCTGTCCACGAATCCAGGTTTTGAACTGCTCACGCTGCTCTTCAGGATACTGCTGTGCCTGCCTGTCCAACTCCGCATTGATCTGAATATCATCGACAGACAGAGCAGCAGTTTCACGCACTTTCTGAAGCAGCACAGACAATTTCAGTCCGCGTTCGGAACGTGTGCGAATTTCCTGTTTGAATGCTTCATCGTTCAACATATCGGTCGGCGCTTCCATGCCCTGCTGCTTCATATTTTCCAGTACGCGTTTGGTTGTTTCGCGCATATCCTGCTCCAGCAGCGCTTCCGGCAAACTGATATCATGGGCTGCCAGCAGCGCATCAAGTGCCGCTTCGCGCGTGGCCGAGAATGTTGCCTGTTCAGCTTCTTCATCCAGACGCGCCTGAGCATCAGCGCGCAGCGCCGCCGCATCATCAAAACCCAGCATCACAGCCAGCGCATCCTCATTTTCAGCCGTTTCAGGCTTGCCGACGCTTTTCACCACTGTGGCAAAGCTGGCATCCTTGCCTGCCAGATGGGCGGCCTGATAGTCAGCCGGAAAACTCACGTCGATACTGACTTCATCGCCAGCAATCGCACCAATCAACTGCTCTTCAAAACCGGGAATAAAGCGGCCTTCACCCAACACCAGCGGTACATCCTCACCCTTTCCGCCCTCAAATTCTTCGCCATCAATCACGCCGACAAAATCGATATGCAGCTGATCGCCATTCTCAGCCTTGCGTTCGGGCTCAATGTCAAATTTCACCTGTGATTTCTGCAAGCGCTCAACGACTGAATCAATATCACTTTTTTCCACTTCAACCGTAGTCGCATCAAATTTCAGTTTGGAAATATCGGTTAAATCCACCGTTGGCCATGTGGTGACTTGCATAGTGAATTCAAAACCGGCTGCTGGTTGTGTTGCCGGAATATCGAGCATCGGCTGCACCGCAGGTGTCAAACCGGAAGATTCAATGGCGGTGACATAATGCGTCTGAAGCAGTTCAGACACAGTATCTTCATGCAATTTGGGGCCGAACTGTTGTTTCAGATGAGCCGGTGGTGTTTTGCCCGGACGAAAGCCCGGCAACTTAGCCTGGCGACTCAGCTTTAATAACTGTTCGTTATAGATACGGTCATATTCACCCTGCGGCACGGTGACATGCACCTGATATTCGTGGTTACCCAGTTCTTTTACATCGGTTTGAATCATCTTGTTTATCTCCAGTTGGTACGAGGAGGGGGAGTCGAACCCCCACACCTTACGGTACTGGCACCTAAAGCCAGCGCGTCTACCAGTTCCGCCATCCTCGCCTATTACAATCAAAAAAGGAGCAAGACCAAGTCTTACCCCTGTCGTAAATCGGGGCGAATGATGCCATCGACCCAAGTGAAATCAAGAAATCGAACGCGTACACCCAACATAACAAACAGCCTCTTTGGAAATCACCGCGTTCACGTGTACCTTTCGCAACCTGAATTTTCATTACCCCGGAGTTCCCCATGCAGGTTTCACCCCTTACCGCCCTATCCCCGCTCGATGGCCGTTATGCTTCCAAAACTGGTGATTTACGCCCGATTTTTAGTGAATTCGGACTGATTAAAGCCCGCGTCATGGTTGAAGTACGCTGGCTGCAAATGCTGGCGACCAACAACGATATTGCTGAAGTGCCTGCCTTTTCCACAACGGCCAACGCTTTCCTTGACGCCATCGTGACTGATTTCTGCGAAGACGATGCTCTGCGTGTCAAAACTATCGAGGCCACCACCAACCATGATGTCAAAGCGGTGGAATACCTGCTCAAGGAAAAAGTGGCCGAAAACGCCGAACTGGCAGCCAGTTCCGAGTTTTTCCATTTCGCCTGCACTTCCGAAGATATCAACAACCTCTCCTATGCCATGATGCTGAAAGAAGCGCGTGATACAGTGCTGATGCCCGCCTTGAACGGCATTGTAGAAAGCATGACCAACGGCGCTAAAACCTATGCCGACCAGCCGCTGCTGGCCCGTACGCACGGGCAAACGGCCAGCCCTACCACCATGGGTAAGGAATGGGCGAATGTGGCTTATCGTATGCAACGCACCGTAGCGCAGATTGAATCCACGCCGATCATGGGTAAAATCAATGGTGCCGTCGGCAACTACAATGCCCATCTGGCCGCCTATCCCGATCTCGACTGGGGCGGGATTGCCAAAAACTTCGTCGAATCGCTCGGCATCACCTGGAACCCGTATACGATTCAGATCGAACCGCACGATTATATTGCCGAACTCAATGACGCACTGGCTCGTTTCAACACCATTCTGATTGATTTCAGCCGCGATATCTGGGCTTATATTTCGCTCGGGTATTTCAAGCAGCGCGTCATTGCCGGCGAGGTCGGTTCATCGACCATGCCGCACAAGGTCAACCCGATCGATTTCGAGAATGCCGAGGGCAATCTGGGGCTGGCCAATGCAGTGCTGCGCCATCTGGCCGAGAAACTGCCGATTTCGCGCTGGCAACGCGATCTGACCGATTCGACCGTATTGCGTAATCTGGGTGTCGGTTTCGGTTATTCGATACTGGCCTATAGCTCGGCCCAAAGAGGCTTCTCCAAACTGGAATTGAATGCTGATAAAATCAATGCCGATCTCGATGCCAGTTGGGAAGTGCTCGGTGAAGCAGTGCAAACGGTCATGCGCCGTTACGGCCTGCCCAATCCCTACGAACAAATGAAGGCATTAACACGCGGCAAAGGCATCACTCCGGATCGCTTGCATGAATTTATCGAGGGGCTGGAAATTCCCGCCGATGCCAAAATATCATTGCTGGCCATGTCGCCAGCCACCTATACCGGCAATGCCGCTGAGCAGGCCATGCAGATCGACACGTTTACTGCGAAATAATTCAGACCCGCGTTCGGCGGCGCATCTCGTAAAATGGGCATGTAAATTGCTTACGCTCTCAATAAACGCATTTTGTCATACCAGATTCACGGCGCGTGACATCGTGACAAGGCAAATGGAGGTGGTTTATGTTCAAAACAATAAAAGGTTGGTGGCGCAGAGAAGAAGGTTGCCGGCAAATGCCCGAGATTACGCTGGCAGTGACCCGGCTTATGGTTGGCATGATGTCAATCGACGGCAAGCTTGATGATGACGAACGTCAAGAAATCGTCGCTTTGGTCAGCGATCAGTTTGATATCCCGGCAGCAGAAAGCGCCAACATCATTGAGCAGGCGATGGACTCCGAACGCAGCGAACTGGACATTGATCTGGTGGTCAAAAAAATTACCGAAAGTTTCAGCCTCGAAGATCGCGCCGCCGTACTCGCCAAGCTGTGGCGGGTGGCCATTGCCGATGGCAATATCGATTTTCTCGAAGAACAGTATATCAATCGCATGGCAGCACTCATCGGCGTGCCCGGCAGTGACCTGGCCGAATTAAAAGCCAGAGAAGAAAAAACCTTCCCTGATCTCAATCGCGCCGATCAGCACATCCCTGACTGACCCTACCAGAACCAACCACTACCGTCATCGAGTTCGGATTTGCAGCGTTTGAGCTGGGCGGCGTAGCGGGCGGCGCGGCGATTCACTTTTTTGGCGACTTTGATTAACCACGGTTTTTTGTTGAAGGTTTTGCGTTTCCAGCCGCCGTGGCCTTCGTGGTAGGCCAGATACTGATTGTACGCATCCCATTTTGAGATGCCGAGCGTCTTGTGTGAATAATTGCCGTACCAGCCGATGAAATCGGTAGCATCCTCGAAATCATCACGATCCGCACCCCAGTTGCCTGTCGATTTTTTGTACCAGTCCCAGGTGGCATCCAGCACCTGGGCATAACCGTAGGCAGTAGTCACCTGACCCCAGGGGATAAAGCCCAGCAGGGTATCATCGGGCGCTTCGGCTTCGGAACGAAAACGCGATTCCTGATACATAATCGCCAGTTGCACATGCACCGGCACACCCCATTTTTTGAATGAATCATTGGCCGCTTCATACCAGTCATCTTTTTCCTGAAAAATCTTGCAGCCATCATCCAGATGTTTGGGTGGGCCGCTGGCACAAGATGCCAGCAACAGAGCACAGAAACACAATAGTGATAAACGCATCATAACCACTGGCACTACATCAAAACCCGTTCGATACCGCCATTTTTTACTTTTTGAATAAACTTCTTCTGCCAGTCGTCGCCGTGCAGATGTTTGGCCAGTTCGACCACAATATAATCGGCATCGACGCCGCTCACATCATCCAGCCTTGAAAGCCCCTGCAAGCAGGATGGGCAGGAGGTGAGAATCTTCTGCGGTGCCTCACCCGGCAACTGCGCTTTGGCAATGGCCATCTGCTCTTCCTTGCGGGCGCGAATCTTGCCGGCGATTTCAGGGTGGGCTACGGCCAGCGTACCGGCTTCGCCGCAACAATCTTCTGATTTCACCGATTCGGTGCCGAGCAGCGATTCGATCACCGCGTGCGTGCCATGCCGTTTCAACGGTGAATGACATGGCACATGATACATATACTCGACACCGCCGATATTATCCGCCTTCACACCCTGCTGCATCAGATATTCATGAATATCAATCAGCGGCGCACCGGGAAACACCTGCTCCAGTTCATAACGCTCCAACTGATCGTAGCAGGTGCCGCAGGAAACAACCACCGCCTCAAAATCCAGATAGGATAGTGCATTGCGAATACGATGGAACAGCACCCGGTTATCGTAGGAAATTTTGTCACCCTGCACATGATCTCCAGCTGCGGTGGAGGGATAACCGCAACACAAATAGGACGGCGGCAAGACCACATTGATGCCCAGATCAAACAGCATGGCCTGCGTCGCCAGTCCGACCTGCGAAAACAGGCGCTCGGAACCGCAACCCGGAAAATAAAACACAGCCCGGCCATTGCTACGATTCGGATCGCGCAGCACCGGAATCATATTCCTGTCGCTCGATTCAATGCCCAGCTTCTGCCGCGCCGTGCCATATTGAATCGAAGGCAGTGGCCGCTCGATGAAATTAATCACCTGCGCCTCCACCCCGTCCAGATTACGTTTGGCCGCAGGCGTTTTCTGTACCAGTCCGAATAGCTTGCCCAGCTTGTGTAGCATGCGATGGCCGGCATAACCCCAGCGCAGGACAAATTCGCGCATCAGCCGAATGCCGTTCGGGTTCTGCATGACCAGAAACATCATCGATAACCTGGCACCAAGATTGGGCTTGCTGTTCCCCTTGTCTTTAAGCAGCGCACGCATACCCTCGGTGACCACACCGAAATCGATATTGACCGGGCACGGGCTTTCGCATTTATGGCAAATCGTGCAGTGATCAGCGACGTCCTGCATGCCATCAAACTGCTCGAATGAAATACCGTCACCGGTCTGCGATTCATACAAAAATGCTTCAATCATCGCACCTGTGGCCTGAATCTTGTTGCGCGGGCTATACAACATATTAGCGCGCGGAAAATGGGTATTGCACACCGGCTTGCACTTGCCGCAACGCAGGCACGATGAAATCGATTCGGACAAATCAGTCATATCGGCTGCTTCAAGAATCATTGATTCCATTTCCAGCAGATTGAAACTCGGCGTGTAACTCAGTTGCAAATCGGTATCGGGCATCAGCTTGCCGCGATTGAACAAAGCATCGGGATCGGCTGTTTTCAGGTAGGCCGCATGTTCTTCCAGTATGCCCCTGTCCATATAGGCCAGCTTGGTGATACCAATACCGTGCTCACCGGAAATCACGCCGCCGAGCTCCACCGCTTTGGCCATCACCTTCTCGACCACCCGGTGGGCTTTTTTCATCATCATATAATCGTTGGAATTGACCGGGATATTGGTATGCACATTGCCATCGCCCGCATGCATATGGGTGGCCACCACGATACGTCCGGACAATGTGTTGGTATGCGCTTCGCGTACCATATCCAGCAACGATTCATGACCACGCAACAAATCGCACAGCGGCTGCTCCACCTCAGCGCGGTAAGAAATGCGCTTGGCGCCGCGCTGAATCACCCGGAATAACGGCTCGGAGCGTTTATATTTGATGCCCTTGAGTAACTCACTCACAGCTTTGGACGAGGCATCGAGATTCTGTAACAGCCTGCACCAGTTGCCCTTCGCCGTTGTTATCAGTTCAAGGCAGGCATCCAGTTTGTCACGCAAATACGGGTCATCATCAAGATTCAGATCACTGGTTTCCAACCGGTTACCACTGAGTCGATCACGAGCGTCATTCAAACGCGCCGCAATGGCATCGAGAATCTCTTTTTTGTTGGTAATGGAGTTTTCGATATTCAGGTGTTCGACGTAATCGTTGTATTCGCTCAATCGATCCAGCGGAATCACCACGTCCTCATTGAGTTTGAAAGCACGCGTATGTTTGGCAATGGCCGCCATGCGCCCGCGATCACCCCAGAAACGCCCGCGATCAGCCGCCGAAACAGCCACAAAACCTTCACCATTGCCATGTGAAGCAATGTGGCAAATATCTGCACAGGCCTGGGCTACGGCGCGTTCGTTATCGCCAGAGACATCAATCAACAAGACCACGCGCGGCGCTTCCCGTCGGGTGGATTTGGAAATATATTCAATAGCCTTGACGTATTTTTCGTCAAAATGTTCCAGTCCTTCCAGATGTGCGCCATCAAACGCATCGACATGGTGTTTAATATGCACCATAGCCTGGGTTGCTTCAGACAATTCCTGACCGAAAAACTCACAGCACACCGTGCGTGTTACATCAAATGCACGGTGCAATACGAATGTTGCTTCGGCAATAAAACCATCCGTACCCTCTTTCTGAACGCCCGGTAAACCACCCATCGCCTTGCGCGTTACATCCTTACCTAAGCCCTTTTTACGGAATACAGAGCCGGGCACGGACAGCGTCTCCTCGCTGATCTGCTGGCCGGAAACGGCATCAGTACGCGTCAGGCGAAAATCGACCACCTCTTCATCATGCACTTTGGCCATATTATGGTTGATGCGTTCAACCAGCAGCCAGTTGCCATCCGGCGTCACCATTTTCCATGATAACAGATTATCCACGCAGGTGCCCCAGATCACCGCATGTTTACCTCCCGCATTGGAGGCCACATTACCACCAATCGTGCAGGCCCACAGGCTGGTCGGATCGGTGGCGAACACGTTGGGTTTGGATGCTTCCATTACCTTGCCGGTCACCGCCCCCGCACCGGCCGTGATGGTGGCGACTTCGCCTTTATCACCCACGTTTCTGGTTTCAACCGGCCCAATCGCATCGAGCTTTTCGACATTGATCATCACCGCATTATCAGACAGGGGAACCGAGCCGCCGCATAAACCGGTGCCACCGCCGCGCGGAATCACCACCAGCTCAAGCTTGGCCACAGCACGAATCAGGCCGGGCAACTCATCCATCGAATCCGGCGTCAATACGCAAAACGGCGCATGATGCCGCCAGTCGGTGGCATCGGTGGCATGGTGGGTCAGCGTATAGGCATCGAAATGCACATTGTTGGCATGGGTGTGCCGCGCAAATGCCTTGCGCGCTTTGCGGCGTTTGGCCGGTTCATGCTCGAACCACGCATAAAAGTCTTCCAGCAGCCGACTGGTGCAGGCGGCCACCTTGCTGGCGCGCGGATTATCACTGGCACCGGCTTCAATCCGGGAAAGTCGATTATAATGGCGGCGATACATCGTCTGCCGCCGTTTCTGGTTGTTTAATAAATCATTGCGTAAAAAGGAATTGCGCTCGACCACCCACAAATCGCCCAGAATCTCGAACAGCATGCGCGCCGAACGCCCCGTACGGCGCTGACTACGCAATACATTCAAGTCATCCCAGGCATCCTCACCCAGAAAGCGGATAACAATCTCTCGATCAGAATAGGATGTATAATTGTACGGTATTTCACGAATATTTTCGGGCAAACAACGCTCCATGCTTACATGTCGGTGGCGCAGCATAATAAGCCTTTCAGATGAATGAAACCTTAAACATCAACCCTTTCACCACAGAGGGCACATAGTAGCGTAAAAATAAAAAACGATTCACGCAAAGGCGCAAAGAGCGCAAAGAAATCCAAGCCAGCATCCAATATCGCAATCTGTTGATATTCCGCAAACCAAATATGCCTTTGATTTTCTCTGTGCTCTCTGTGTTCTCTGTGGTGAAAAGCTTTTGACCTTCCGGTTGCTTTATTCGCTAACGAAAATATTGCGGATCAATATCGTATTTTCGCAACAGCTTGCGCACGGTATTGCGATTCAAACCCAGCATGTCGGCCACTTTGAGCTGATTGCCATGGCAGCGTTCCATCGCCAGCACCAAGAGCGGCGGCTCGACCTGTTCGAGCAAATGTTGATGCAGATTGACCGCTTTGGCATAACCCAGCTGATGCAGGTACTGGCGCGTACAACGCGTGACCGCCTGTGCCAGCGTCTCTTCCTGATGCCGTGAATTGTCGATATTACCCAACGCCAGCGCGACATCGGACAGGGTAATGCTGGCGCCCGGCGTCAGCACAGCGAGCCTGCGCATGACATTTTTCAGCTCGCGCACATTGCCGGGCCAGTCATGCTGACTGAGCAGGTGGATAGCATCATCGAGCAGAATCGGCGCATTCATACCCAGCTCTTTCACCGCCCCATCAAGCAGAAACGTGGCCAGTTCGGGAATATCATCCCGGCGTTCGCGCAGCGGCGGAATATGCACCGGAATCACATTAAGCCGATAATACAAATCCTCACGAAACTCACCCTTGGCAATTTTTTCCGGCAAATGCTGGTGTGTGGCCGCCAGCAAGCGAACATTGACCACTTTGGACTGACTGCCGCCCACCCGTTGCACTCGGCCTTCTTCGAGCACACGCAGCATCTTGGCCTGCAATGCCGCCGGCATATCTCCGATTTCATCAAGAAATAAAGTGCCACCGTCAGCCTGTTCAAAACGGCCTTCGCGGGCTTTATCGGCGCCGGTAAAGGCGCCTTTTTCATGCCCGAACAATTCAGATTCGAGCAAATCAGCCGGAATAGCAGCCGTATTAATGGCCACAAATGCTTTGTTCGAGCGCTGACTGCGTTCATGCAGGGTGCGGGCAACCATCTCCTTGCCGGTGCCCGATTCGCCGGTAATCAACACGGTTAAATCGGAGGTCGCCACCCGACCGAGGGTGCGAAACATATCCTGCATGGCCTGGCTGCGACCGATAATCAGATCTTCTTTTACCGCAGGTTTGGCCGCTAATGCCGGTTCTTGCACCGGACGCACGCGCTGCACCAACTGCCGTACTTCATCCAAATCAAACGGCTTGGGCAAATATTCCATCGCCCCGATCCGGTAAGCCTCGGCGGCATGACCAAAGGTGGTTTCCGCCGTTAATAACACCACCGGCATCTGCATGGCTCCTGTGGCCAGAAAATCCATACCGTTACCATCCGGCAGATACACATCGAGAAATACGATGTTGATGTCATCCACACCGGCCAGATCGCTTTCCGCTTCAGCAATCGAACCGGCCTGCAATACTTCCAACCCCTCTTCACGCAGCACCTTGTCCAGTATCCACCGGATGCCTTCATCATCATCGACAATTAGCGCTTTCATAGCTTAACCTCTCCTGCTGTTTTAACCGGCAGTTGTAATGTCATAGTCGTGCGTCCGTTAGCACTGTCCACATTCACCCTGCCACCGTGTTCCAGCATCACCCGCTCGACCTGCGCCAGCCCCAGGCCGCTGCCGCGTTTTTTGCCCGTCACATAGGGTTCAAACAGGCGATCCTGCAATTCTTTCGGGATCATCGCGCCATCATTGGTAATACTGATTTCAACAACTTTGCCCTGATGACCCGGCAGATGCACCAGCGGCGCCATACGGGTCT
Source organism: uncultured Zetaproteobacteria bacterium (assembly GCA_964504835.1). Classification (GTDB taxonomy): domain Bacteria; phylum Pseudomonadota; class Zetaproteobacteria; order Mariprofundales; family Mariprofundaceae; genus Mariprofundus. Next base: position 11,948 of record CAZDFL010000005.1, on the reverse strand, counting down.
GCCATTCAATTTTACTCTCGGCTGCTTCCAGCGCATTTTGCCACAGATTTTCAAAGGCCTGCCTCAATCGCGCCGGATGAGCCAGAATATCGGGCAGGCTCGGATCAAACACCCGGCTGATATAAATACCTTCCGGATACTGCCCTTGGCGATTCGGGATAACATCGTGAATCATCTCATGCAGATTGGTCATTTCCATCTGCACCGGTGCGCGCGGGCCAACCTGTAAAAATGCATCAATGCGATCCCGAATACGATCCACACCGTGAATCATCTGCTCGACTGCTTCCTTGGCATCGGCATTCATGGCCTGTTCGGATAACCATTGGCTGGCACCTCTGAGTGCAGCCAGCGGATTTTTGACTTCATGCGCCATCTCCAGCGCGATACGCGCTACCGCTTCGGCCATTTCATGGCGTTTGGCATGGCGCTCCACTTCCGAGCGATGCGCTTCCGGCACAAAGATGGCGGCAATGCCCCCCTCATGCATGCCCAGATGCAGGGAAACCGGCATACCGCTGCCCTGCATACAGAGCTGGTGATCGGTTACGCCACCACCATAGGGTGTAAGCATGGCCAGCAATCGTTCAATCTCGCCAGTCGGCGAAAAAACCTCGGAGAGATGGCGGCCAACCAGTTGCCGGTCGGATTTGCACAGAGCCTCCTGAGCCAGCAGGTTGGTCTGTAGTATGCACGAGTCGGTGTCGAGCAAAATCATCGGCAGCGGTAGAATCGACAACGGCACCTGCTCAAACAGCATGCGCAGCCTCCCGTGCAGACGGTGGGAGTACATGCTGATGCACATGCCCGCCAAGCCCGAGAAAATAACCTGCCGCCACATCTAACATTTGCTGCCAGTCGGTCAAAGTCTGAAACGACTGGCGAAATTCCGCTGAACCACGCAGCCCCTTGCTGTACCAGATTACATGTTTCCGAGCCAGCTTGGATGCTGTACGAATGCCATGATGCTGCGCCAGATGATGCAGGTGTTCGGATACAATTAACCAGCGCAAAGCCGCTGACGGCGGCTCAGGCACCGGTGCGCCGGTGAGTACCGCATGCACCTCACCCAGCACCCAAGGATTGCCCTGCACGGCGCGCCCGACCATCACCCCGTCACAACCTGAAACGCGAATCATTTCACGTGCTGATGCAGCACCGACGATATCGCCATTGCCAATCACCGGAATGGAAACAGCCGCCTTGGCCAGACCGATATCTTCCCAGTTGGCATGGCCGCTGAACATCTGCACCCGCGTGCGCCCATGCACGGTCAGCATCTGAATGCCGGAAGCTTCAGCAATGCGGGCAATATTCTCGACATTTTTGCTGGCTTCATCCCAGCCGGTTCGAATTTTCAATGTCACCGGCACATCGACTGATTTTACCACGGCTTCGAGCACGCGCGCCACCAGCCGCTCATCTTTCAGCATAGCCGAACCGGCCACCTGTTTGCAGATTTTCTTGACCGGACAACCCATATTGATATCGACAAAATCAGCCCCGTGACCAACCGCCCAGCGCGCCGCCTCACACACAAAAACCGGATCAGCGCCGGCAATCTGAATCGAGGCCGGATGTTCATCATCACCCAACTCAGCCATGCGCTCAGTGCGCTCGCGCCCCATATCAACCGCACGCGATGCGATCATCTCGGTCACGACCAGCCCCACCCCGAAACGTTTGCAAATCTTGCGAAACGGCAAATCGGTAATGCCTGCCATCGGTGCCAATACGAGTGGCACATCAATATGGTGGTTGCCCAGTGTAAATCCGGACAGCAATTGCGTTGTCATATAGTATTCTTGTCCTGTTGCCTAAAAAATATGCAAGCTTAGCCGCCCCCTAATAATTCGCCAGTGTTATTCGGTTCAAAGGTTTTGATCTTAGACTACGCTTGCCGAGAGTCTGCGCTGCCGTAGGCTTGGCGGCATGACTATCGCAACGCGCATGCACTGGCCCAATACGCATTTTATGCAATCGGTGGCCGATTCAAGCCAGTTTCCGGATATTGATCTGCCGCAGATTGCCGTGGCAGGCCACTCCAATGTTGGCAAATCCTCATTGATGAATGCCCTGTTCAGTCGCAATGGACTGGTCAAAACATCCAAAAGCCCCGGTTGCACCCGCTTGCTCAACCTGTTCGAGGTAGATGATGCATTACTGGTCGTCGATTTACCCGGTTACGGCTATGCCCGCGCACCGAAAAAAGAGCAGAAACGCTGGATCAATATGATCGAGGGTTATCTGGCCCAGGCTGATATCAAGCTGGTTCTGATGCTGCTCGATATCCGACATGGCCCCAAGGATTCTGATTTACAACTGATCGAATGGCTCAATGAAGGCGGTATCCGCTGGCTGCCAGTCGCGACCAAGGCGGATAAATTATCCGGCAACCAACGTGTAAAGCGTTTAAAAGAAATGACCGATGCCATGGGAGGCATGCTTGCGCCCATGCCGACATCCAGTTTCAAAGGCACCGGAATCGACAAATTGCGCGCCGTTATTGAACAGGAAATAGCTCAGGCGACTTCGTAATCTGCCACCGTACGGGAAACCGCCGCAGCTTTGACCATAGGAACGACAGCCTGATGTGAAACAAAAAAAAGGGTGTTGGCGCATATCGGACTGTGATGGGTGTGCAATCGCCTTGATTCCTGCCTGACCCGCTTCCCACAAACTTAGGCGATGCGCCATTCGGCCAGGGTTGCGCGAGCATTGCCGCCGCTGATATCTGGGATGATGCACAATTCCAACGTTGCCACGCTCTGGAGTTCGACATGATAATCTTCCACTTGCAGGGTTGAATCCGGGGCGCTGAAATTAAACTGCTGACGCGCTATGTCATGGTAAGGTAGGCCTGCGTCCGCAGACCAGCGCAGGACAAATTCCTGTGTGCGCTCGCGTTGATCCTCTTGAAAGATTAGACGAATCAACCTGATTTGCTGCTGTTGGTCAAACAGCAGGCGCAGTGTCTGCTCGCCTGCATCGGCGGCCTGCCAGCCGCCACCGCCGGCAACCAGCGCCGCCTCGAATGGATGCGTAGCATCTTCAGAAGTAAGTTCCGCTTCGGCCAGCATCTCCAGATTCAGCCAGTGGTGTTCAATCTCTGTGCCTGCCGTATTCTGCTGATCAATCATCCGTTTGCGCATATCTCTCTCCTGTTACGTCTGAAACAATAGCCCCTATCTGAAAATCCTGCCAAAGAACTGTTGCATGTGCTGCCAGGAAGCTCAGCAGTGCGCGGCTAAAGCCGCACCTCCAGCGCATGCTGAGTTATTGTTCGTTTCCGTTATGTATCGTAATCCGCCACCGTTCGGGCAATCGCCGCCGCTTTGACAAGGGGGATCACAGCCTGATGGAGCGGGTGATTCTGATAGGATTCCAGCGCCTCACGATCTGCCAGTTCGGCAACCAACACCAGATCGGCAGACTGTTCGGATTCAAGAAAATCAATGCCTACTTCAATATTCAGTAAACCGGGAATATTACCTGCCAGCGCTTCCAGCCGTGCCTTGATTTCTGGCGCATCGGCCTTGTCCCTCAGTTTCCACATCACAATATGTTTAATCATTTCTACCCCTTACCCCTCACTCAACATGCACATTGCACATCGCAACGATGCCCGGCTTCCCTTCCGTGAGCCCGGCCAAACGGGATAAGTCAGCCATGCCCTGCATCACAGGCACAGGCAGCCATGCATCACTCAGTATCGACAGGCGTGTGGTCATATGCGCAACGATTTGACTGCTCAGGGCATCGGCATCACCAAATAATTTCACCAGAATCATCTCGCGCAGCCCCAGCGGCTGGGTAATGCGCACCGTGCTATAATCCTGTTCAATACCGGCCAGTGTGGCGGCAGCTTTGGTAGCGTCGTTCAAATCGCCGAGTGAATCAACCAACCCCAACCGCTGCGCATCCAGGCCGCTCCATACCCGCCCCTGCGCCAGCGCATCTACTTTTTCAACCGGCATCTTCCGGCCACTGGCCACCACCTGCAAAAAACTGCGATAAATATGCTGCATGGACAATTGCATCATTTTTTTCAACTCCGGTGCCAGATCGCGATCCGCCCGGACACCACTGGCAATGGATGTCGTACCCAGCCCATCGCTGTGCACGCCCAGCTTCTCCAGCCCACGCTGAAAACTGGGCAATACGCCAAACGCACCAATGGAGCCGGTAATGGTGGTCGGTAAAGCCCAGATTTGATCTGCCGGTGCAGCTATCCAGTAACCGCCCGAAGCAGCCATACCCGCCATCGAAACAACCACCGGTTTACCCGCTTTTTTCAGTCGAATGATTTCACTGCGAATGGCTTCCGATGCCTGCACACTGCCGCCGGGGCTATCGATCCTGAGCACTACCGCCTTGATCTGTGTATCGAGCCTGGCTCTGTTTAACATTTCCATCATGCTTTCACTGCCCACCGAACCGGGCGGTTGCTTACCATCGAGAATCATGCCGCTGGCCGTGATGATGCCCACCTGACTGCTTTTGGACTCGGGATTATCGCCACCTGTCGCAGCCAAGTAATGGCGGAAATCGATACTATCATATTGGCCGGACTCAACACCCATGGCTCCAGCAATATAATCCTCAATGCTACCATGATCGGCCAGCACATCGATTAAGCCTTCGGATTTGGCCAGCTCCGCTGTGCTGCCGCCAACCCCGGCCAGATATTGCGATGGATGATCCAGTACCGTCTGCAAACGCGCCGCCTTGATATTGCGCATCTGCGCCACATCATTTTTATAGGCGCTCCACAATACATTCAGCAAGGCCTGATTGGATTGTCTGTCTTCATTCGACATATCATTGCGCACCAAAGGCTCGATGGCCGCTTTATATTTACCGGCGCGAAACAACTGGATATCAATATGCAGCTTATCCAGCGCATCCTTGATATAATTGCGATAAATACTGAAACCCTGCATGCCCACGACGCCAAGCGGATTGAGAAACACCTGATCCGCCGTAGCTGCCAGATAATACTGCGACTGCGAATAATTCGGACCAATGGCCACCACCATTTTTCCGGATGTTTTAAATTGTACAATGGCTTTACGCAATGCCTGCAACGTGGGCAGCGAGGTTTTATCCATGTCGTCCAGTTTCAATACCATCAGGCGAATGTGCGCATCATCAGCCGCGTGATTGATTACTGAAATCAGATCGTGCAACTGCGTTTGATTCGGAGCCGAGATATTCAATGGCAAGGCGGATGTCGATGGCAACGCCAGTTCTTCCACAATGCTGCCGCTCGGATTGAGGATCAGTGCAGCATGATCGGGCACCTGCGGCTGCTCAGCAAAAAAGGCTGCGGCAAACAACAGCAGCAACAGGATAAATATCCCGTTGACGACAATATTACGTAATCGCCCCAGCCAGCGGAACAATGTAGAGAAAAAACGTTTCATTCGATTCCCTTCGTGAAACTTTGAGTTATTGATGTAAAATAATTCGGCGTAACAGTTTATCTGACCGTCTGTTTTTCCAATGCCCGATGATAACAGGCGGAAGCTTTTTCAAACTCGCCCAGTTCTTCATGCCAACGCCCCAGACTGCTCCATGCAGCCGCACTGCCATAACCATCCGCCAGCGCCTGCATTTGCTCAAAGGCAAGGCCATCGAGCTTGGCGGCATGAGCCAGTTCGGCGCGCAGCCAGCGCTGAGCCGGGTTAAGCGCTTCAACGGTTTTTCGTTCCAGTTTGCGATAGACCCGAATCGGATCGTCACGTTGAATCTTGAGCAAGGCGCGGGCAATGCGATCATTGCTATGCTGTTCGAGATAACCGTTCCATAACCGCTGCACAGTTTTCAGATCACCGCTGCTGAGCAATCCATTGCCATAGGCCAGCAAAACTTTGGCATCATCGGGCATTAAACGATAGGCCTTGCGCAGATATGCCATCGACTGATCTGGCTCCTGTTCAGCCAGTTGCAGACAGGCGCGCACAAGGCGCGGTTTCACTGCCTCGGCAGAGCGTCGACCCTGCTTCCAGTCCGCTTCCAGTCGATTGATGAATTCCAGTAAATCACCCTCTTCTTCGGCAATATCCACCAGTCTGGATGCGGCCAGCGGTGCGCCGGGATGGGCATGTAACCATGCTTCCAGATGCGCTTTACGCGTGGCCGTATCAGCCGGACTCTCTACCTGCGGATCGGTGGCGATGCGTGCGGCCAAAGCGGTGATTAGCGGATCCTGATCTTCAGCCGGAAGGGGAAGTTCGGCGGCCGGAGACAACATCGTTTGCAGCATATCAATAGCCCAGTCGGGCAACACGCCACGGCAGCGTTTCAACGCTCTCGCATTGACATTGCCACGTCCATCCAGCCACTGCGCCAGCGCTTCCCTGAGTTTTTTCTCACGCCGTTTGCGACTGCCCAACCGCAACGACCGCCATGCCACGCCGGGGCCGGCAAATAGAGCGGCGACAATACTGCGCAACAGCCACAGCACCAACAGCAAGGCCAGCAGCGCCACAATAAATGCGCCCTGCCGGGTTTCAAAAATCCAGCCGAAAGCCTCAATGCGCAGGGCCTGATCGGCAATATTCGGGAATACAATTAAAGCAATACTGACAGCCAACGCCAGCACAAGCAGCAGAATAAACCTCATCGCGCGCCCTCCTGCTGCCATTGCTGCGCAGTGCGGCGCAGGGTGGCAATATCAGTCTGAATCGCATCGAAATTTTCCGGCAAGCCGGTATCTATCGCCCCGCCATTGTTGTCGTCACTGTTGTTATCGCCGTCAAGCCGCATGGCTTTTATTTGCAATAACAATTCCGCCTGCAGACTCTGCCATGCGCCTTTTGCAGGCCATGATTCCAGCGTCAAATGGCGTGCCGAATTCAGCAATCTGGCTCGCAAATCGCCCAAATGTTGCGCTTCCACAGAGGGAGCCTGGCGCAACTGAAACTGGCTCACAATCCAGGCCAACCACGGGTAGGGCGATTCCGGTAAAATATTTCGATGCACAGGCGTCACCAGAGCATCGGCCCATTTGTTCAGAGCATCCTGCCATTGTTTCATCTGCTGAACGCGATTCCGCGCCAGCGCATGCATAGCGACCGCTTCGCTACGCTGGCTAGTGCTCAAACCGGGCAACAGGGAGATTTCTTCCCAGGCCAGTTGCAATTGCGGCAAGCGGCTGGCCGGATCAGTAATCCAGCGCAGACGCACCTGCAAATTCATCTGTTGCTGCTCTTGCAGACCATTTTGCAAGGCCTGTTGCGCACCGCTCATCTGCTGTAGTTCCTCTCGCAACACATTGATACTGGATAATAAAGCCTGCACTTCTTCGGATGAAACAGACGGTTTGCGTGCCACCGGGCTAACTGCCGCAGCTTGTGGCGTAACAACAGGTTTTTTTACAACATGCGCCACCGCAGGTTTGGCGGCAACGACGGCTGCCTTTGTCGGTGCAGATTGCTGTACCTGTGTGGTTTTAAGCATGGATGTTAGCGATTGATACAGCGGCAACAGCTTGCCACTCAAAGCCAACGAACCCAGCACAGCCACCACAATCAGCAATACAATAAGTATAAAATTACGCCCGCCATGTGATTCGCTGGCAGTCTCTGTTTCAGTGGCCGCTTTATCAGCAGGGGCAGCCGATACGTTTAAATCACTGATGGCACCTTCTTCGGCATCTTTTGCTATGTCTGTATCTGTCGGTTTCGTCATCACAAGCTCAAGCTTCGTTTAACCAGCGAGCTACGTCCAGCGCGTGATAGGTAAGAATCATATCCGCCCCGGCGCGTTTGAAACCAAGCATGGTTTCCAGCACCACCCGTTTTTCATCAATCCAGCCATTGGCCGCCGCAGCTTTGACCATGGCATATTCGCCCGATACATTATACACAGCCAGCGGTAACAAGGTCGCATCTTTAACTTCGCGAATAATATCCATATAGGCCAGCGCTGGCTTGACCATCAGCATATCCGCGCCCTCATCCACATCCAGAAACGCCTCTTTCAGCGCTTCGCGACGATTGGCCGGATCCATCTGATAACTGGCGCGATCGCCAAAACTCGGCGCTGAATCCGCTGCATCGCGGAACGGCCCGAAATAACCGGATGCATATTTGACCGCATAGGACATCACCGGCGTATGCGAGAAACCGGCATCATCAAGGGCAGTTCGGATGGCGGCAATCATGCCATCCATCATGCCGGACGGAGCCACGATATCGATACCCGCTTCGGCATAGGATACCGCCTCTTTTTGCAGGTTAATCAGCGTTGCATCATTATCGACATCTTCACCATGCAATACCCCGCAATGGCCATGATCGGTATATTCACAAAAACAGGTATCGGCAATCACGCACAGATCCGGGCAAGCCGCCTTGGCAGCACGAATGGCTTGCTGAACGATGCCGTCCGCATCCCATCCGCCGGAACCAACCGCATCTTTTTCAGCCGGAATCCCGAACAGAATAATGCCGGACACACCGGCCGCAGCGACTTTTCTGGCCATATCGCCAACTTGCGAAAGCGGGATGCGCGATACGCCGGGCATGCTTTTGACTTCCACTGCCGCCTCAATCGTCTCATCAACAAACACAGGGTAAATTAAATCAGCCGTGCTCAGTTCGGTTTCACGCACCATGCGCCGAATGGCGGCTGTTGTGCGCAGTCGGCGCGGACGAATCATCAGATCAGGCAAAGACATCATAAACTCCCGGAATCGTAATACTCGGCTAAAGCATCGAGCATGGCCTCAAAACTAGCCTTTTTGGCAACAACCTGCACGCGCAAACCCAGCACACGCGTTGCGGCCGCCATTTTTTCAGAAATGGCCACAAGTACAGGTCGGTTGGCCAGTTCCAACGAACCCACCCGCTGCACATAATGCGATGCCGTTTTGGCGCTGCCCAGCAACACTGCATCAATATCACCGGCTTGTAATTTGGCAATCACATCACTCGCATCGCCTGCCGGGCAGACTGTCCGATAAGCTGAAACCATCGTCACCGGCACGCCATGCTGTAACATTGATTGCGCCAGAACCTCACGCCCTTGCTCAGCGCGAAAAAACAGCAGTTTATTCGGCAAGCCGTGGGTTGCATAGGCTTTAATCAAACCGTCCTGCGAAGCCGTTTCCGGCACAATATCAACATGGATTCCTATTTGAGACAATGCTGCTGCCGTCTTTCTACCCACCGCTGCAATGCGCCTGTTATGCAAAACATCAACCAGATATCTGCCATCATCGGCCACAACCTTTGCCAGCGCCTGCACGCCACTGGCGCTGGTGAACAGAACATCACTGCAATCCGCCAATCCACGTATGCCGTCCGCGATAGCTTGCGGCATAGTTTCAATCGCCAGACATGGCAGACAAACAGCTTTAGCGCCGTATGATGCCACCAACAGACTCAGATCCGGATAGTGTTTTTCGGCACGGGTCACAAGAATCTGCTTATCACGAAGTCTCAACGATGGCATGGCGCTATCATGCATCAATTTACCGGACAGTTCTATGGAAACCCTGCATTTTTTCAACTATCGCCATCAAAATTGCAGTTCTGAAAAGCATCGGATAGTATCAACCCGCTTCGTCAGAAACATCTTACACAGGGGACTATTATGGCATATCAAAAACGACTGTATCAGATTCTTTATCCCAATAATTCTCTCGTTGCTTCACAACTTAACCCTGAACAATTTGGCAAGCACTATCAGGTTGGCACATCACGCCATTATGTAGGCAAGGTCATCTTTGCCGAAGTTGATACTGACTTTCGCAATGATTTTTTTAACATTGAAGAAGGCTTCGCAGAAGTTTACCCGCATGAAGATGGTCGGCCAAAAGCAACAAAATTTATCAGTTCGTACCGCGTACTGGAGCATGTTGATCTGGATGCGTTAAAAAATCTCTATCTGGTCACGCCCAACGGGCGATTACTGGAACTCACACAGGGCAAACATGATAAACCGCATCAGCCCGGCTTAATCAGAACCTTTGCTCAGATTTGCCCTACAACTGTACTATCTATGAGCACGCTTAATGCCGTAGAATATGCGCAATACATCACCCGCCCCATGCATAGCAAATGGGTGCCAACATTGTTTTTTACGCAGATTGAATTGCCCACCGAACAATTCCTGAAAGACTTTGAGGACAACCCGTTTATCTCGCCGCCCTTCCCCTTTGTTCACCCGGCCAAACTCAGAGATGCCATTTTAGAACTGGGCAGCACCGACAAGGAGGCCAAAGGCATCAGTTTAAACAGCGATCTGGAAAAAATACCGTATACCAAAATCAGGCATGGATTCTGGCTGGTGTGTAACACCAAGAGTGTGTTTTATCCCATGCCTGATGAAGAAACGATCAGGAAGGAAAACCACCAGTTTTACAAAGAGATGTAGGCCGGGAAATCAAAAACGCATTTCAAGGCCGCTGCTATAGCGTAAATCTGTTGATTTAACGGTCTGAGGCGGTCTGGCATCGTAGGTGAAATCCAGCGACAGTTTCAGATCAATATTATCCATCACTTTCACATAGGCGGACATCTCTTCAAGCAAGCGATAATCCTTCAGTTGCCCAAATGCCGGTTGATAATAGGTGGTGCTGTTCATACGCAGTTGTTCGTTAAAGCGGCGTTTGAGCACCAGATAATTACTACTTCGCCATAGGCTTGAATTTGTATCATTGGTGGCCGCTGTGACGCGTAAACGTTCGCGCTCATAAAAACCACCCACGCCTACATAAACGGCGGCAACACCAGCTTGTTCCATGGCGGTGAAACGCAGACCGCCACCCAACAGCGTACGACGGGATAATCGTGAAAAAGGATCGCGCCCGACCTGAGCCAGCGCTTCAACAGCCCACTGCCGGTTCAAATCGGTACGATGGCGCACATGCAAAAATGACTTATTGCTATCAACCTTGCCGCGACTGGTACCATAATTATATCGCAACATCAGAAATTCAGTATGTTGCTCATGCTTCCACTGACTCAGCAGGTCTGCCTTGATGCTGCTTTTTTCTGTATTGCCGCTGGCACCATTAACCGCCACATTGGCTACATGACTAACGCCATCTGCTTCAGGCCCGATAATGGCTTTCTCGACATTCACAATAGCAAAAGCGGGCAAAGGAGCAATCAGTGACAGCAATAAAAGGCAAGGAAAAATCAGCATAGAATACATCGCCGCAGGCTACTATCCTGCATGCTTAATGAATACGGTCAGCCTTGTTGTCAGCCCTATTCTGGAAGCGGCGCAGTGCTATAATTTGCGACCATAACATGCGTTGCACCAGCAGCGAGTTGCACTGTATCGGTTGCGGCATTGGTGGTTTCCACGCATAGCATATGCAGATATCCATCTTCACCCAGATCACCCATTTTCGCTGCCGTTTCGATCCACGGATTCCACACCACCACGGAAGCACTGCCTTCGGCGCAAATATCAACAGATCGACCCATGACAGGGTCGATGATGCGATAACTGTCGCCCGTAGCCAGATAAATACGATCCGTTTCCGCATCAATGTCAACGGCTCCAAGCTGCTGCTTGAGCTTGGCGCCATCGACCTTATCAATGTACTCACAACCATCTAAACCTTCAATGCGAGTCTGACGCACATCGCCAACCTGGAAGTAGGTATGAAACGCCTCACCCAGCGTAAAGGGCTCAGCACCCCGGTTGGTCGTTTCGAGTGCCAGCTTCAGGCTGCGGCCAACAGTCACATGCAATTGTACGGACAACGGATGACCACACTGCTGGCGGGTTTGATCATTCTGCACCATTTCAAAGCTAATCTGCGTGCTGCCATCGTCGCATGCGCTGGCAGCAACTGGCGTCCAGCTGACAGTGCGAGCCGGGCCATGCCCTGGAAGACCGGAATCAGATGCATGCGGCCCGAACCACGGCCAGCATATCGGCACACCGCCACGCAATGATTTGCCCGCTGCAAATGTCGCATC
>CAZDFL010000004.1:0-27787 GCA_964504835.1 uncultured Zetaproteobacteria bacterium | reverse complement strand
CGAACCAACCGGTTATGAGCCGGTAGCGCTAACCAATTGCGCCATGAGCCCGTTTTATTTTTCCGAGGCGGCACACTAAACAGTGCTTGGTGGCGTGGCAATCGCACAACGCGTAAGCTGCGCCGCCATGAAACAAACTCTTATCACCCAACCCACCCTGTTCAGCGAACTGAATCTGCCCGAATCTTTGCAAAAAGGCATTGATGATCTTGGTTTTACCGAGATGACGGATGTGCAGCAAACTGCTCTGCCACTAACGCTGGCCGGCAAAGATGTGGCCGGGCAGGGGCGCACCGGCACCGGCAAAACCGCCGCGTTCCTGATTACGGCGATGAATCGCCTGCTGACAACCGAACCCAAACAAGGCCGTAATAAATCGCACCCGCGCGTATTGGTGATTGCGCCAACACGCGAACTGGTCGTGCAAATTAGCAATGATGCCAAAAAGCTCGCCAAATATACCGATTTGAAACTGCACACCGTCTTCGGCGGCGTCGATTATGAGAAACAGCGCCTCGGTTTTGATAATGGCGTCGATATTCTCATTGGCACGCCCGGTCGTTTGATTGATTATCTGAAAAAGCGCGTCTATTCGCTGACCAAAGCGGATATGCTGGTTATCGACGAGGCTGATCGCATGTTTGATATGGGCTTTATCAAAGATCTGCGCTTTATGTTGCATCGCTTACCCAAATATAACGAACGCCAATCGCTGATGTTTTCAGCCACCCTTTCGCACAAGGTGCTGGAACTAGCTTACGAACACATGAATTCGCCCGAAAAGCTCAGGGCTGAAGAAGGTGATCTGACCGCATCAGGCATAAGCGAATCCATGTATAACACCAGCATGGATGATAAATTCCCGCTGCTGGTACATCTGCTGCGCAAGTCGAATGTCGAACGCGGCATGATTTTTATCAACGAAAAACGTACTGGCGAACGGGTCGCCCGCAATCTGGCTCGCTATGGTTTTCCAGTCGGTATTTTATCCGGCGATGTGCGTCAGAAAAAACGCATGCGTATTCTCGAGGACTTCAGCACTGGCAAGCTACAACTGCTGGTGGCTACCGATGTCGCCAGTCGTGGTCTGCACATTGCTGGTGTCACCCATGTGTTCAATTATGATTTACCTGAAGATGCCGAGAATTATGTCCACCGCATTGGCCGCACCGCCCGCGCTGGTGCAACCGGCACAGCTATTTCCTTTTCATGCGAGCGCTTTTGTTTTGGCCTGCCTGATATCGAGGCCTATATCAGTCGACAGGTACCGCTCTTTAATATTGAATCGGATATGCTGGATATCGGCAAGCCGACCAATCCGGGAGCCACCGCCGAAGGTCAGGGTAAAGAAGACCGAGCCGAACAGCACAACCGCCCCGGCGGCAAACCCGGTTCAAACAGACAGGGTCGCAATGGCCAGAACCGTGGCAGAAGCCGACGCCCCGGCGGATCCGGCCGCAGATAACAAGCCGTTATCAGAGATCCATTTACAGGGGTGCGCCTTCCATCATAGGTTTTGCGCATGACAAAACCAATCGTAGAAGCATTTACAGATGGCGCTTGCTCGGGCAACCCCGGCCCCGGCGGATGGGGCGTATTGCTGCGCATGGGCGGGCATGAAAAAGAACTATGCGGCGGTGAAGCCCATACCACCAATCAGCAGATGGAATTACAGGCTGCGGTCGAGGCCTTAAAGGCGCTCACCCGGCCCTGCTGCATCACTATTATTTCGGATTCCAAATATGTCGTGCAAGGCATGAGCGAATGGATACACAACTGGAAAAAGAAAGGTTGGAAAACTGCCGGGAAAAAACCGGTCTCGAATCTGGAACGCTGGCAGGAACTCGATGCGCTGGCGGCCATTCATGATGTTTCATGGCAGTGGGTGAAAGGGCACGCAGGACACGAAGGCAATGAGCGCGCCGATGAGCTGGCGCGTCAGGGCATACCGGATTAATCCTCCCTGGGTAGCTCAACAAACTGCATTTGAACCGGTCGTGATTTCGGGATGAGCCCATCGATAGAAATCAACTTTGAACCTGTGCCATTGCGAGGATAATATTTTATCCGGTCACTGCGCGTTACATGTTCAAGAATAATTGTTGTGCCGCCCAACGGGTGCAGGCCGGATCGTTGATCACAACACATGCTGAATTTCAATTCCTTGGTGGCATTCGCTGCATCAAAGCGATGGAGCGCTGTTTTATTAAGCGATACGGGGTCTTCCTGCCCAGAGAACTGTAAACGCAACCATAATTCTCGCATCGGCGGCATCGGCGATTGAGCGGGTCGTTGACCGGAGCGCAGAAATTCTAGCGCCCACGGCTCATTGATTCGTCTGCCCAGATGATGATCGCCATCCACTTCGGCATTGGCCGCCCAAGGCAGCCATGCATGCGAAGGCGGCACAACCAAATCACCTTTGAGCAAGTTTCTCTGCTTTCGGGCATAGACATTCAGCACCGATTTCTCTTCCAGTTCCGCGCCATCCATACTATTAAGCTGCCACAGAAAATCACTGCCGGGCAGCATCTCGGATGCCTGAATATTGCCCGTATATGCGATAGCGCCAATTTCAACCAACAGATTGGCGACATTGCTGCCAAAATGAGGCGTCGATAAAAATAATACGCGCCGAACGGGATTATCGTCGTGCTCGGCAAGGTATTGGCGCAACAGCAATCCACCCATGCTATGGGCAACAACATCGACTTTCTTATAATCTTTCAAATAGCTGTCGAGTTGTTCCTCCAGTAATTCAATGGGTGGAAAACGGTTGGCTACAACGCCGGTGCGATAATTAAAAAAATAAATATCGCGTTGTAGCTGCTTCTCCATTGCCATCAGCACGCGCGGCTTCGGCCAACTGAATTCACCGCCATTCCAGCCATGAATCAGAATGACAGGTACGGCGTCAGGATAATCAGGCTGCACCTGCTGCTCAAACAACTCCCATTCGCCCCACAGGTTCGATGATACCTGTCGGCTGGTTTTGGCCGAGCAAGCAAGCAAGGCAAACATACAAAGCGCTATCAATAATCGTGAGCTCAAACGTAACATGGCGCTATTATCGTTGATCATCGACACGCTGCCAACCATCGCTTGGCAAGGGCTGGCAGGTATGGTCGGATTGGCGGCATGAAGATGCTATTTGATTTTTTCCCTGTGCTGTTGTTTTTTATCGTCTACAAGATGTACGATATTTATACTGCCACGGCTGTCCTTATTATCGCCTGCGCCATTCAGACATTTGGCCACCGCATCATCAAAGGCAGATTTGAAAATGCCCACCTCATCACACTGGTGCTGGTAGCACTGTTTGGCGGACTGACCCTGTACCTCCAGGATGAGACATTCATCAAATGGAAACCGACAGCCATCAACTGGCTGTTTGCCATCGTCTTTATCGGTTCCCAGTATATTGGAGAGAAACCCATCATTGAACGTATGATGGGGACAAATATCAGCCTGCCAGCCCCTGTCTGGACGAAGCTGAATGTCGCCTGGGCCATCTTTTTTGTCGTGCTTGGCGCTTTAAATATCTATGTCGCTTTTTCATTCGACACCGATACCTGGGTCAACTTCAAAATGTTTGGCCTGATGGGGCTGACCTTTGCCTTTATTATCGCCCAAAGCTTTTATCTGATGCCCTATCTAAAAGAAAGTGAAACACCGAACAGCGATTAACCTGTTTGGCGTTCAGCCAGTCATGTCCTGAATGCCAGCACTGAATTCAGGCCACCGAAGGCAAAGGAATTGGAGATCGCCATATCTATCTTTTTCTGCCGTGCCGTATTGGTGATATAGTCCAGATCACAGTCTGGATCGGACTCGGTAAAGTTCACAGTCGGCGGCAGAATTCCATGACGTAGCGCCAGCACGGTGGCAATGGCCTCCAGCGCCCCTGCTGCACCGAGCGTATGGCCATGCATTGATTTGGTCGATGAAACAGCCAATTGGCTGGCATGATCGCCAAAGACTTCGTGAATAGCCGCTGTTTCCGACGCATCATTAACCGGGGTTCCGGTTCCATGGGCGTTGATATAATCGATGTCTGATGTCGCCATGCCGGCATCATCGAGTGCAGCCTGCATCGCTTTGCATGCGCCTTGTCTGGATGGCATAATCAAATGTTCGGCATCCGCAGACATACCGAAACCAGCCAGTTCGGCATAAATCGTGGCGCCACGCGCCAGCGCGCTATCACGGGTTTCCAGCACCAGCATACCCGCCCCTTCGCCAATCACCATGCCGCTGCGATCCTTGCTGAAAGGACGACAGGTATCGGCTGAAATCACCCGCAAGGCCTGCCAGCATTTCATCATACCAAAGGTAATGGAGGCCTCGCAGCCACCTGTGATGGCGATATCGGCATAACCGTGCTGCAACATCCTGAATGCCTCGCCAATGGCATGATTGGATGAAGAACAGGCGCTGGAGACTGCGAACGTCGGCCCGCGCAAACCGAGATCCATGCTGATCTGGCTAGGCGGCGCACTCATCATGACGCGCGGAATTGTCATCGGGTTGACGCGCGGATTGCCGTCTCCGTATAACTTTTTAAAACCGTCATCTTCGGTGGTCTTGCCACCAATCGCAGAGCCGATGATGGTGGCGGTTCGATCCGCCTGCTGCGGCGAAATTTGCAGACCTGAATCGGCCAGTGCTTGCCGTGCCGCCAATATGGCAAACTGCGCGCAACGATCCAGCGTTTTCAGCTTTTTGCTATCGAAATGATCGCTTGGAATGTAGTCGGCAACTTCCGCCGCAATGGCTATTTTCAAGTCATCGACAGGGATAGTTTCAATAGGGCGAATGCCACTACGCCCCTGACAGAGCGCTTGCCAGAATGCATTGGAACCGATTCCAAGAGCCGAGATGACGCCTACCCCGGTAATTACAACGCGTTGTCTCATATCGCTTACCTACACCTAGCCTTCAACAAGCTTCGTTACCCCTTCCACCACATCTCTGATGCATTTCAGGCCAAACATTTCATCGTCCGAGAAATCAATATTGAATTCTGTTTCGATATCAAAAGCAATGCCAATCGCACTGACTGAATCAATGCGTAAATCTTCAAAGCTGGAATCCAGTGTAATGGTCGCCGGATCAATCTCCTGCTCTTTGGCAATGACGGCAATCACACGCTGCTCAATATTCTCCATGTCGTACCCTCTCATTGATGCTGATTTCCATACTGCATAGCATTATCTTGCGCCAGCGTGAACAACGCTGCACACATAAAACGCGCAAGCTAAAGGCTTCTGTATGAACTTAACAGCCCTGCAAATTTAAGCTGAGTTTAGTCCGCCTGCCTGCGCAAGAACGTTGGCACAGCATATTCATCATCATTAAAACCGGGTTGCTCAAAGGCCTGAGGCTGCATCTGCTGACCCACGGCCTGACGGACAGGGATGGGCTGAATCTGCGCCACTTCCGGCTGCATACTCGGCATGTGAGGTACGGCAACCGATTCTTTATCCATGCTGGTGGCAACACGCAGGGGCACTTCACCGGCTAGTCCGGTCGCCACTACAGTCACGCGGATACTGTCATCAGCCTCCTGATCATAAACCATGCCGCAAATAATATTGGCATCTTCATCCGCCATATTGTGAATAATCGAAACAGCTTCATCATATTCGGCCAGCGTCATATCTTCGTTACCGGTGACATTCACCAAAATACCCTGGGCGCCGTGAATATCGATATCTTCCAATAGCGGGGAAGAAATAGCGCGTTCGGCTGCTTCAATCGCACGACTTTCACCCGAGGCAAAGCCTGAACCCATCATGGCCACGCCACGGGTTTCGCTCATCACTGCTTTCACATCGGCGAAATCCACATTCATGTAGCCTGTGTGCGTAATCAACTCAGCAATGCCACGTACGGCTTGCAGCAAGACGTCATCGGCTTTGCGGAATGCTTCCAGCATGCTGGTATTTTTGCCCACCGCGCCAATCAGTTTCTGGTTGGGGATAGTAATCAGCGTATCGACATATTTGCGTAATTCGGCAATACCGGCTTCGGCCTGACGCATGCGCCGTTTACCTTCAAAGCTAAACGGCTTGGTTACCACCGCCACTGTTAGCACACCCATATCCCGTGCCGCTTCGGCAATCACGGGTGCCGCGCCCGTGCCTGTACCGCCACCCATGCCAGCGGTAATGAACACCATATCCGTGTCCTGCATAAATTCGCGCACACGCTCTTTTTCCGCTTCAGCCGCTTCACGACCAATCTGCGGATTGGCACCGGCACCAAGCCCGCGTGTGATGTCTGCACCCAATTGTAGTTTGCTGTCGGCATGATTGCGTTCAATGGCCTGCGCATCGGTATTGGCGACGATAAATTCGACGCCGCGTAAATTCTGATCAATCATATTATTCAGCGCATTGCCGCCGCCGCCGCCAACGCCGATGACCTTGATTTTGGCCGACTGCGCTGATGTATCCTCGAATGTAAATAATGTTGCCATGTTATCCTCCTTGTTTCCCGTGTGTGTTGTATGTGTTTGCCCATGTGGTGTGTGTGTGTTTCTGTTGTGTGTCTGTTGCCCCGTTTAACCTGTATCCCCGAACCAGCTTCGCATGCGCTTCCATACGCTCGAAAACAGATGCTGCTTCGTCTTGCTGATATGTTTTGAACTCTGTCTGTAACGCTGCCCGTACAGCACCAAGCCCACGCCAGTGGCGTACATCGGGCTGGAAACAACATCCACCAGTCCGCCGACGCCCTGCGGTCGTCCGAGCCGCACCGGCATATCGAATACCTCTTCGGCCAGTTCCACCATGCCATCGAGCAAGGAAGAGCCGCCCGTCAATACCATGCCGGCTGCGGCCAGTTCCTGAAAACCCGAGCGTTGTAATTCTTCCTTGATCATCTCGAACAATTCTTCGACGCGCGGCTCAAGAATCTGAGCCATGACCTGACGCGGCATCGGACGCGGTGCGCGACCGCCAACGCTGGGGATTTCAATCTGATCTTCCGGTGGCACCAGCGATGTCAGGCAGGCACCATATTTTCGTTTTAACTGATCGGCCTCGCGTGCAGATGTGCGCAGACCGATGACCAGATCATTGGTCAGGTGGTCGCCGCCAATCGGAATCACATGGGTATGGCGAATCGAACCATTGAGAAAAATCGCCATATCGGTGGTGCCGCCGCCAATATCAATCAGCACCACGCCGATATCTTTTTCATCCTGCATCAGCACAGCCTCGGATGACGCCACCTGTTCGAGCACCATATCGGTGACATCCAGATCACAGCGATTGCAGCATTTGACGATATTCTGAGCCGATGACACCGCTCCGGTAATCACATGCACCTTGGCTTCCAGGCGTACACCGGACATGCCGATGGGTTCAAGAATGCCATCCTGATTATCGATGATGTATTCCTGCGGCAGAATATGCAGCACTTTCTGATCGGCCGGAATATTCATGGCGCGCGCCGCATCAATGACCCGGTCCACATCTTCACGCCCCACTTCGTTATTTTTGGTGGCCACCACGCCGTGGCTGTTATAGCCACGAATATGGGAGCCAGCGATGCCGGTAAACACCGATTGAATATCCACCCCGGCCATCAATTCGGCTTCTTCCACTGCCAGCCGAATGGATTCCACCGTCGTCTCGATATTGACCACCACGCCCTTGCGCAATCCGCGCGATGGATGCGTACCAATGCCAATCACATCAACCTTGCCGTCGGGGCCAGCCTCGGCGACAATGCAGGCAATCTTGCTGGTGCCGATATCGAGCCCTACCAATACCTGATCGTGCTTGGACATCAGATAACTCCTCCATGCCCTGCCGGGCGGATAAACCAGCGGGATGCCAGACGCGCATCCACGCGCCAGTGACGACCCTTCCAGCGGGGCTGTTTCAATAACGATGAAATATGTTGAATTTCGCTACCCTCATCCGACTGAGGAATCAGCCAGCTGACGCCGCGAGAAAAATAAATCTGCCAATGGCCATTGCCTGCCCGGATTTCACTTAAAGCGGCAAGCCGGTGCATATCTTCTCGCGCCAGCGCCGCCAGCATGCTGCGCGCGGCGGGCAACTCGGAGGCGGGCATGCGCAACAATGGTAAATCCGGCGACTCGCCCTTTCTCAGCAGACGGTAGGGGCCGTGCGCATCAACCAAATACAAACGACTCTGTTCATCTTGCCACAAGGCAATCGGCACGCGGGCATCGGCCTGAATGTTCAGTCGATCCGGCAGGATACGGGTGATACGCACCGCCGCCAGATCAGGGATACGTTGCAACCATTGCTGACGCAACAGATCGGGACGCGTGCTGAGAAAATCCCGGCTGAGCATATGCTTCAACTGCGCCGCAATGGCGATCTTGATTGGCGCCTCGGCCTTGATATCCCAGTGGGTGACACTCCATTTCTGATTGAGCCAGACAGCGCTGGTTGCGCTCACCGCGATCATCAGGGTAAACACCATTACGGTGCCGATGCGTTTCAGGCTGCGCCGGCGCTCCTCTTGCTGCATGGCCGGATCAATACGGCGCTGGTTGGCGCGACTCATTGCTCGCCTCCGGCCAAAATATATTCCCATTCTCCGATCATGCGCACTTCCGGCTCCAGTGCGATGCCGCTGTGCTGTTGGACTGCCGCCTGCGCACGCCGAATAAGCGCCACGATATCGGCGCTGCTGGCCTCGCCTTCATTAACAATAAAGTTGGCATGCTGATCCGAAATACGCGCACCGCCGATTTTAAAGCCTTTCATACCGGCTGCTTCAATCAGACGAGCGGCATGGTCGCCATGCGGATTCTTGAATACGGAGCCGCAATTGGGTTGCGCCAATGGTTGCGTCGATGAACGACGACTGCGCATGCTGCGCATACGTTCGCGAATCTGTTCGGGATGCCCTGTTTGCAGCGTGAATGTGGCCGACACAACCAAACTGCCGACCGGCAAATCACTATGGCGATAGCGCAAGTTCAAATCAGCCTCATCCATATTGATCACACGGCCATCGCGTAATACCACGGTGATTTCACGTAACACATCCGATACTTGCTGGGAAAAGCAACCGGCATTCATGGCCACGCCGCCACCGATATCGCCGGGCACAGTGGCCATGAATTCACAACCGGTCAGGCCTTGATCAGCGCACTGGCGGGCAAAACGGCTCATGCGCATGCCAGCTCCGGCGCTCACCGAGCAAGCATCAAACTCAATCGTATTCAGATCACTCAAATCCACCACAAAGCCATCAAAGCCGGTATCCGGCACCAGCATATTGCTGCCGCGTCCGAGTGGCAGAATCACCACATCGGCCGGACATGCCTGCACAGCGACAATCAGAGATGCACAATCAGTCGGGCGGTAAAACCAGCGCGCCGGGCCACCCACGCCGAGCGTGGTGTGCGCCGCCATCGGTTCATGCTGGCGCAGGATGCCGCCTTGATGCAAGGCACTGCTCCAGTCGTTGTCGGCAGACAGTTGTTTTACAGCGACATTCAGTTTGTTCGCATTATTCATAGGGCCGCCTCCCGCATCTGTTGAGCCAGAGCGCCAATGGAGCCGGCCCCCATCAGTAATACGACATTGCCATCGGCCAGTGCGTTTTTTGCATAGACCCGCGCTGCATCAAGGTCTTCCAGCAACGACACACCACGATGGCCGCGAGCGATCATGCCTTCAGCCATGCGTTCACTGGTAGCTTCGGCAATTTCCGCCTCGCCAGCGGCATATACTGGTAACAGCGCCACCGCATTGGCAGCATTGAAGGCACCCATAAAATCCTGCATCAGGTCGTGCGTACGGCTATAGCGATGGGGTTGAAAAATGACCGATATATGGCGATCCGGCCAGCATTCACGGGCGGCGGTTAGTGTCGCTATAACCTCTTTCGGGTGATGGCCATAATCATCCACCAGCACGCCAGCGCCCACTTTCATGCGCTGGAAACGGCGCTGAATACCTTCAAATGAAGCCATCGCTTCACGAATCGTTTCAATATCAATACCCAGATCCAGCAGGACTGCAATCGCAGCCAAGGCATTTTCGGCATTATGCCGCCCCGGCATGGGTAAGCGGAATGCACCGAGATCACCCAATTTGCGACTGGCGGCGCTAAATACCTGCCCTTCAGCATCTGCCTGTGTGTGCAATAAATGCAAATCGGCTTGCGGACTACTGCCATAGGTGGTGACCGGCTTGTGCAAACGCTCGCGCAGCGCCGCCACATTCGGATGCTCATGATGCAGCACCACACGGCCATAAAATGGTACCAGATCAACGAAGGTATGGAACGCCTCCATCAGCGTCTCGAAATCACCATAATGATCGAGGTGTTCCGGGTCAATATTACTAACCACGGCAATGGTCGGTGAGAGCCGCAGAAACGAGCCATCGGATTCATCAGCTTCGGCCACCAGCCACGGACTAGCACCGAGCCGGGCATTGCTGCCGCAAGCTGTCAACCGGCCACCGATAATATAGGTCGGATCGAGTCCGGCAACTTCCATGCCGTGGGCAATCAATGATGTCATCGTCGTCTTGCCATGACTGCCGGCGATAGCTACGCCCTGTTTCATGCGCATCAATTCAGCCAGCATATCGGCGCGGGGAATGACCGGCACACCGCGCTGCAAGGCGGCTGCAATCTCCGGATTGCTCTGGTCAATGGCCGAAGAAACCACGACCACCTGCGCATCAACCAAATTTTCTGCCGCATGGCCAACCATCACATCAATGCCGAGACTGCGCAGCCGCAGTACATTCGGGCTTTCGGCCATATCACTGCCCTGCACGCTGAAACCCTGATTATGCAGCAGTTCGGCAATGCCGCTCATGCCGATACCGCCGATGCCAATCAGGTGGATGCGTTGCACACGAGACTTCATGCGTCCACCTCCGCAGTTTGATCACCGGCAACATCCAGGGCCGGCAAATAGTCCGCCAGCACATCGAGTTGATTATCCTGCGCCGTATAGGGCGCCACAGCACAGGCTGCCTGACTCATGCCGGCCAGCTTGGGCTGATTGAATAAATGGGCTTCTATCTGTGCCGCCAGTGATTCTGCGTTCATCACCTGCTGAGCCAACACAACCGCAGCACCGACACTGGCCAGCGCTTCCGCATTATGGCGCTGGTGATCATCGGCGGCATGTGGCAAGGGTACAAACAGCGTCGGCATGCCAACGCAGGCCGCTTCGCAAACCGTCATGGCTCCGGCTCGCGCCACCATCAGGTTGCCACTGCCATAAAATCCGGCCATATCTTCACAATAGGGCAGCACTTCGGCTTTGATTTCCGCCTGGGCATACATCTCGGCCACGCGCTGCAGGGTTTTCTCATCACTACCGACGATATGACTGACGCTGAATTCGCGGCCTTCGCGAGACAGTAGCTGACATGCTTCGGGCACGGTTTGATTGAGCGCCAGCGCCCCCTGCGAACCACCCAGCACCAGCAGACGCGGCGGCACATGCGCCTGCCAGCGTGTTGCCATAATCGTTTGACGCACCACATTGCCGGTTACCACGCGCCGAACACGTCCTGCCAGTTGATCGGATGCAGCTTCAAAACCCAGCATGATGCAGCGGGCGAAGCGCGCCAGGGTGCGATTGACCAGACCCGGCATGGCATTCTGTTCGTACAGCACGACCGGAATTCGGCTGATCAGGGCTGCGGCCACGCCGGAGATGCTGGCGTAACCACCGACGCCAACCAGTAAATCGGGGCGCTCATGCCGCCATTGCCGCCGAATGGACATGACGGATTTTGGCAGCTCCCATAACAGCACACGCAGCCGCTGCATCAGGCCTGCACCCTTGACGCCGTGCATGGCCAGCAATTGCACTTGTTCACCGCGCTCCGGCAACAGCCGTGCTTCAAGCCCGCGTTCCGCGCCAATAAAGCAGACGGAGAGTTGCGGCCAGCGCAGGCGCGCCGCATCCGCCAGCGCCAGCGCTGGCATGACATGGCCACCGGTACCGCCACCGGCAATGCAGAGTACAGGAGTGCGGCTCAAAACAAGTGCTCCAGCCCTGCATCGGCAGACGCCATAGCAGGTTTCTTTCGTGCTGGTTTTTTGTGTTTGATACGACCTGCTTTGCCTTCAATTCGCTTGTTGCCGGGTTGATGACGCTGCACGGATAGCAATAACCCCATTAGCACGCACTCGCCAAACAGTGCACTGCCGCCGTAGGAAACAAACGGTAACGGCATGCCCTTGGTGGGCAATAAGCCCATAGCTGCACCCATATTAATCATCAGCGCCGCAGCCAGCACCACCACGCAACCCATAATCAGCAAGCGGGCAAACATATCTGTCGTATGTAAGGCCAGCCAGATGCCACGACCGAGCAATACGGCAAACACCAAAATGAGGCTGACAATGCCAATTAGCCCCAGTTCCTCACCAATACTGGCGGAAATGAAATCGGTAAATACTTCCGGTAAATAAAACAGTTTTTGCACGCCTTGTCCGAGTCCTGTGCCAAACAGGCCGCCGCTTCCGAAGGCAATCATCGACTGAATCAACTGGTAATCGCTGTTCAGCGGGTCATTCCACGGGTCGATAAAACTGGTTAACCGTTGCACACGATATGGCGCTGCCATCATGGCCAGCACGGCCAGTGGTACGAAGCTCAGTACCAGCGCCACCAGATGCCGGATGGGCACGCCGCCGACAAACCACATGGCAAAACACACCACCGACAACAACACCGCACTGCCAAAATCAGGTTGCGATAAGAGCAAGGTCAAAGCCACCCCAAGCACAACCAGCATCGGTGCCAGTCCACTGGAGAATTGCGTCAAACGATCCTGAAACGAGCTTAGATAATAGGCCATATAGATAATCACGGCAGGTTTTAACAATTCCACCGGCTGCAAGGTCAGGCCAAACAGGGAAAACCAGCGCTGTGCACCATTGATTTCCTTGCCGATGCCCGGCACCAGCACGGCCAGCATCAACAGTATCGCAACGCCCAGCACCGGCACCGCAATAGCGCGCCACCAGTTCACATCAATACGCGACAGTCCCCACATAATAAATATCCCGACTGGAATATAGATCAGCCAGTGGCGGATAATGCGAAGCGGGTCGCCATAGCGCACCTCAGCCACGCTGACGCTGGCGCTATAGACCATCAGCACGCTGAAACACATCAGCGCCAGCACACATCCGGTGATTACCGCATCCGGCGGCGACAGCAGTTTTGTTGCAACCCGGCTCATGTATCCGGCTCCAGCGCGCTGACCGCATCAGCAAACGCATGACCGCGCTCGATATAATTCTTGAACTGATCCTGACTGGCAGCGGCCGGGGAAAGCAGCACAGGCACACCACCGACGGCATGCGCCGCCTGCTTCACCGCCTGCTCGACCGTTTTCACAAAGCTGCATGATACGCCGGCAGCGGCAGCCAGATCGGTAAATGGTTTCGCATCCGTGCCAATCACAAAGACCTGTTCGACATGATCGGCAACGGTTTCGCACAGCTCCGACACATCAATGCCCTTGCGCAAGCCGCCGCAAATCCAGATTACCTGATGAAACGATTCCAGTGCCGCTTTGGCTGCATCAGGATTGGTCGCCTTGGAGTCGTTGAACCATTCACGTCCGGCAACCAGACCGAGCGACTGCATACGATGCGGCAAACCGCGAAATGAAGTCAGCGATTGCCGAATCACACTGGAAGTAATGCCAAAATCGGCTGCCGCCTGCGCAGCAACCGCCAGATTCAGATGCTGATGTACGCCTTGTACAGGCAGTTCATCGGAGTTCACGCTATGGGTCTTGTTATAATGATGCCAGAACACTTGCCATGAGCCGTTGGCCAGCATTTGAATACCGGCATCGAGCTTATCTGCACCCAAACTGTCTGCATCGCCAATGCCGAATCGACGCACATAAACGCCGCGCCCGCGCAGATCATCGGCCAGCTCATGCCAGTACGCATCTGCCGGTAACATGGCCTTGTCACCTGAGCCCTGCCGCGCAAACAATCGTAGTTTAGCATCTTCGTAGGTCTGCATATCGGCATGCATATCGGCATGATCCGGCTGCACATTGAGCAGGGCTGCCCATGTGGGACGAATCGGCTGGGCGCGCTCCAGTTGGAAACTGGATAGTTCCAATACAATGCGTGGTGAATCAGGATGTTCATCATCACCGAGCAGTTCGAGCATCGGCAGGCCGATATTGCCACCGGCTTCGATGCCTCCGGGCAAGGTGTCGAGCATGGTATTAATCAGGGAAACGGTGGTGGTTTTGCCATTGGTGCCGGTAATGGCAATCAAATCGCCGCTATATGCCTCGGCGAATAGTTCCAGATCACCGATGACAGGAATGCCTGCCTGACGCACCTGCACCAAGGCAGGGTGGCGATAGTCGATGCCGGGACTAACAACGAGGCGATCAAAGCCGTTCAGCATGTCCGCATTCAAGGTGCCGGTATGCAATACGACATCCAGTTCTTCAGGCAGAGAGATGTCTGATTCATCAAATGCTTCGCATGCAACGCCCCTTGCGATCAGAAAGCGGGCCACCGCCTGGCCGGTTTTACCCATGCCTATGATAGCGGTTCTGGATGCCTGTTTGTCCATCGCAGCACTCATCGGATTTTCAGGGTGGAAAGCGCCACCAGCGCCAGTAAAATGGAGATGATCCAGAAGCGAACAATCACTTTAGGTTCAGCCCACCCTTTTAATTCATAATGGTGATGAATCGGCGCCATGCGAAATACGCGCTTGCCGGTCATTTTAAAGCTGGCTACCTGCACAATCACCGAAACTGCTTCAAGCACAAACAGACCACCGGCAATGGCCAGTAAGAATTGTTGATGCACCGCGCAGGCGACAAAACCGAGTGCGCCGCCGAGCGCCAGCGCGCCAACATCGCCCATAAACACCTGCGCCGGATAGGTGTTGTACCACAAAAAGCCCAGGCAGCCGCCGATGAGTGCGCCGCAGAACACCGCCAGCTCACCGGCTCCGGGTACAAACGGAATCATCAGATAGGCTGAAAACTTGGCATGACCAGCCAGGTAGACGACCACAGCCAGCGCGCTGGCCACCATGAAGGTCGGTGCAACTGCCAACCCGTCCAGACCATCGGTCAGATTGACTGCGTTGGAGGTGCCAACCAGTACAAACAACACAAACACCGGATAAAACCAGCCCATATGCCATTGTGTATTAAAGAAGGGAATATCCACGATAGGGTCGGTCAGGATCATCAAACCGGCAGCGGCAATGCCGCCAATCAGGCATTGCATCAACAACTTCCAGCGACCCGCTAAACCTTTCGGGTCATGGCGGATGATTTTCAGATAATCGTCCCACCAGCCAATCAGGCCATAGCCAAGCGTCACCAGCAGCGCCAGCCAGACAAACGCACTGGTTAAATCCGCCCACAATAAGGTGGCAACCGTCAGCGATAACAGTATCAACACACCGCCCATGGTTGGCGTGCCCTGCTTAATCAAATGGCTTTGCGGGCCGTCATTACGAATGGGCTGGCCTTTGCCCTGATGCGCTTTCAACCAGCCAATAAACAGCGGCCCCATCAGCCAGCATAATACCAGCGAAGTGACCAGCGCATAGACTGTGCGGAAAGTGATATACTGAAACAGGTTGAAGACGGAATATTGCTCATGCAACGGATACAGGAGATTATACAGCATGCGTCACCTCTGATATGCCATACTTGCGGTGTAAATACATCGTCGCAATATCGGCATCCAGCCATGGCTGACGCTGACCACAGATTTCCATATATGCCTCATGCCCTTTGCCTGCAATGATCAGCACATCGCCGTCCTGCATGGCAGCTATGGCTTCGGCGATGGCTTTTTCCCTGTCCAATTGCAGATGAACCTCGGCTTTATAGGGCTGCGACATACCATGCTCAATTTCGGATGCAATCACTGCCGGCATTTCACCGCGCGGGTTATCGGAGCTAATCCAGACCACATCAGCCAGTTCTGTGGCAATTTCACCCATCTGTGGCCGTTTTTCTCGATCACGTTCACCACCACAACCAAACAGAATCATCAGGCGCGCACGCGTCAGCTTGCGTGCTGCTTGCAGGCAGCGGGATAATGCTTCCGGCGTATGCGCATAATCGATATAGACCTGCCCGTAACCGGCATCAAGTTCCTGCATGCGCCCCGGCGGCGCACTGATATTGCTCAGCAAGGCGGGTAAATCTGCGAGTGGAACAGCCATCGACACCATCAGCGTCAGTGCTGTACAGGCAACATTCTCGGCATGAAAATCACCCAGCGGAATATCTTCAATGACGACTTCGTCAGCACCGCTCTTCAGGCGCAACAGGCCCGGTAATTCCTGCTCCCAGGCCAGGTCAACATCATCGCGAAACAGCCCGCGCCCGTACCAGCAGGCCTGATCGGGCGCATAGGTACGAATATCGGCATGATCGGCATTGGCCACCACATTGCCGCCATGTGCTGCAGTCTGTTGCAGAAATCCCGCCTTGGTGGCCAGATAGGTCGGATAGCCGCCATGATCCTGCAAATGATCGTGTCCCATATTGGTCCAGATGGCCGTCTTGAAATCCAGCCCGGCAATGCGTTGCTGGGCGATGCCATGCGACGAAATTTCACACACCACGGCATGCACGTTTTCCAGACAGGCAGAAGCAAGCATGGCGTGCAGGGTTAGCATCGAGGGCGTGGTATTGCCGATATCGCGTATATCATCAGGGCTTTTCATCCAGCCCAGCGTGCCGCAACTCCACACCGGTTGATCCTGATAACGGCTCAGGGCTTCACGCAACATCCAGGCGATACTGGTTTTACCATCGGTGCCGGTAATGCCGTAAACATGGCTGCCTGCCCCTTCGGTTTGAAACATGCGACGCAACAGCTGGCCGGCCTGCGCCATCGTATCCAGATGTAAATGCGGCAATTCGGTATCGACATCCACACCGATGCTGATGATGGCTGTGGCTCCGTTCTGTTCGGCTAAAGCAGCATAGTCACTGGCATGGCTTTGGCTGCGCGGCATGCACAGCATGGCATAGCCCGGACCGGCAAAATGGGAGTCATCGCAAATGCCGGTGATGAACGTATCCCCGCCACTATCTAGCCCGCCCTCCAGCTTGCCGAGTCGCTTGCCCAGTTCCTGCAATGAAAAACCATGTACCAATTCTGTGGCGCGCGTCTGTGCCGACCCTGACCGTGCGGATTCTGATCGGGCTAAATTACTCACCTAACCATACCTCCAGAACATCACCCTGCTCCAGCGCAGCACTGCTGGTCGGCTGTTGTCTGCTAACCCAACCGGAGCCATGCACATGCAACCTCAAGCCGCGACCAGCGGCAAAACGCCGGACTTCGCGCATCGACATGCCGGTCACTGAATCTGCTTCAAACTCGGTCTGTTCATCAGCAATCGGCGTGGTGCGCCAGGCTGTTTGATCTTCAATGCGCGCCGATACACCCAAATATGGCAAGACGGACTCGGCGATATGGCGAAATACCGGAGCCGCCACCTGTCCGCCATAAATGCTCTTTTTCGGCTCATCCACCAGCACAACAATCACCAGTTGCGGATCGTCAATCGGAGCCAATCCGGCGAATACGGCATTGTATTTGCCCTTGCTGTAGCCACCTCTCGCATTGGGCTTCTGTGCCGTTCCTGTTTTGCCGCCCACCCGATAACCGACTGGCACAGCCTTGTGGCCAGTACCATCTTCGCCGGTAGCAAACTCCAGCATTTTCACCACCTGACGGGCTATTTTCTTCTTAATCACCTGCACCGGCGGTTCCACGCCAAGGCGATCTACGAACAACACCGGCGCTACGAATTTTCCATCATTGGCCAATACGGAAAATGCCGTTGCGAGTTGCAACGGCGTGACAGCGATTCCCTGCCCAAATGCGATGTTAGCTGTTTCGACCGGCCCCCAACGATCGGGGGGCAGTACAATGCCGGGCGATTCCCCGCTTAATCCGGTACCGCTCCGACTGCCAAATCCGGCTTTCGAAAGTGTTTTATAGAGTGAACGCGAACCGATATCCATGGCCAGTTTGGCCGCGCCGATATTACTCGAATGCACCAGTACGCCAGTTATATCCAGCCAGCCAAGTTTATGATCATCATGAATGGTATAATCGGCCACGCGCATGGAACCATTTTCACAGAAAATACGTGAATCCGGCTGCCAGCGCCCGGAGTTCAGTGCAGCGGCAATGGTAAACGGCTTCATGGTGGAGCCCGGTTCAAACACATCGGTAATGGCTCGATTGCGCCATTCACCCGGATGGAAACGGCGGTAATTGTTCGGGTTATAGCCCGGCCAGCTAGCCATGGCCAGAATCGCCCCGTCCTGCGGACGCATCACCACCACCGAACCACCCTTGGCATGTTGTTCATGCACAGCCTCAGCCAATGCCGCATAGGCAATACTCTGAATGGTTGCATCCAGTGTTAGCATCAACGCCTTGCCCGGCACCGGTTTACGAATCCAGCTACTGTTTGGCAAAGACTGGCGGCGCGCATCACGCCTGACCTGACGCAGGCCGGATTTCCCGCTCAGCGTTGCATTCCAGGTACGTTCCACGCCTTCCAGCCCGCGCCCGTCGATGCCGACAAAACCGAGCAAATGCCCGGTCTGCGGGCCGAGCGGCTGATAGCGTCGCCATTCCTGTTCACGCCGCACGCCGGGAATATTCAGCGCCATCACGCGATCCGCCACCGCCGGCGGCACCTGCCGCGCCAACCAAACAAAGCCTCTGCCTTTGCGCAGTTTATGTTTTACCTTTTTTAGCGGCAAGCCGAGTGCTTTAGCCAGCGCCTTGATACGGCTGACAGGCACTTCATCCGCCATTGCTGCAATCGATGGGATCTCGACGCTTTCAGCCAGCGTACGTCCTTTCTGATCCAGAATCGGTCCGCGTGGCGCCATCATGGTATATTCGCGATAACGTTGCTTTTCCGCTTTGGCGCTCAGGCTATCTGCCTGCACCCATTGCAAATCCACCGCGCGCACCAACAGCATGACCAAACCCAGCACCAGCAGCCCGGCAATGGCTTCAATACGACGACGAACGAATACGTTGTCGCTGGCTTTGTCGTTGGATTTTTTGATGGCCGTCACTGGTGAATCACCTGCATCGGTTTTGGCGGTGCCATGCCCAGCGTAGTCATGGCATATTCACGCAAGCGCTCCGGGCGACTCAGGCTGGCGACTTCCAGTCTCAATTTACTCGATTCCTGGCGAACCGATTTTTGCTCCGTCACCAATCGCTGCGTCTGCAACGATAATTCGTTACGCACATGCGATAACCAGATTTGCGCACCAGCCAGCACAGACAGGCAGACCGGAATGATCATCCACAACTTCAAAGCGCGCATCAGTGCAGCTCTCCGCGCATGAGATCCAAACCAGTAAAGCCAGCCAGTTTTTTTGCTTCGGCAGCAGTCAATCGCTGCGCCACCCGCAACATGGACGAACGACTGCGCGGGTTAGCGGCCAATTCCTGTTCACTTGCCCGCAGCGGTTTTTTCTGCAACCAGCGCATGCTCGGCTGTCTGCCGCACATGCACACCGGCATTTCCGGAGGGCAGACACAGGCGTTTACCTGCGCCCCAATCAGATCACGAATACGGCGATCCTCACCGGAATGGAATGAAATGACTGCCAACTTGCCGCCCGGCTGCAAATGCGCCATGGCCGCTGTAATACCGGCATCAATCTGATCCATTTCGCCGTTCACCCAGATACGCAGAGCCTGAAAGGTGCGCGTGGCCGGATGCGTTTTGCCGAATCGCGCCTGTTTGGGCACGGCATGGAAACAGATATTTTCCAGATCGGCAGTTGAATGCAGTGCATCGGCATGCATCGCCTTTAAAATGGCGACAGCAATACGCCGCGCATAACGCTCATCTCCAAAGCTGCGTAACAGATCCACCAGCTCGCGCTCGGACACATGTTCGAGCATCCTGCCCAGCGGCTGCCCGCTGGCGGTGTCCATACGCATATCCAGCGGCCCGTCGTGTCTGAATGAAAAACCGCGTGCTGCATTGTCCACCTGCGGCGAAGAAACTCCGAGGTCGAAACCAATGCCGGTCACCTGAGACCAACCCTCGCTTTCCAGCGTCTGCTTGAGCTGAGCGAAATCACTGTGGCGGATGCTGAACCGGCTATCTTCGTTCGCCAGCTTTTCTCCTGCTGCAACAGCCTCAGGATCGCGGTCGAGGGCAAGCAAGCGCCCTTTGTCCGACAAGCGGGCGAGCAAGGCTCTGCTGTGGCCGCCACGACCGAAGGTGCAATCGACATAATGCCCGTCCGGATCGGAGAAGATGGCATCAACAAATGCATCACGGAGTACCGGGATATGTTCGGGGTATGGCTCGTTGCGAGCGTCTGAATCGGCCACATTACAAACTCAGCTCAAAATTTTTGGCCAGTGCCAGCGCGGCTTCCAGACGTTTATCCCAAGCGGATTTATCCCAGATCTGAAATGTTTCACCGTCACCGACAAACTGGACGTTGCGGGACAGCGATGCGTAATCGCGCAGAGCCGGGGAGAGGAGTACCCGACCCTGGCGATCAGGCATGAATTCCTGAGCCGAACTGTAAACAATATGCTTATAAGCCCGCAGACTTTCGCTGGGCGGTGTTGAGCTAATGCGCTTCTGCAATCGATTCCATTCGCGTTTGGGATAGGCGACCAGACAACGATAATGCGGCGTACGGGTAATAATCAGCTGGCTTTCAGCATGGCAGTTTTTCAACACATCACGGAAGGCAGCAGGGATGCTCACGCGTCCCTTGTCATCCATATTATTGCCAAACTCACCCTGAAACATTGTCTGCCGGCCCCTCCCATCGCATGGTGTGGTCTATTTACCCACTATTACCCACTAAACCCCAATAGTGGCCGCCCTGCCACCCTTGTCAACCCCACTTTTCAACTATTTTTGCATGCTGGAACAATAAGACACAGATAATTTCGATATTTCCCTTGCGATTTTCGAGTGGGGGAATGTGGGTGAAAGTTCCTGAATGATGTACTTCGACTTAACGCGCAGCAGAAGCTAGCAATTACTGTAGTCGACTGACTTCAACATCTGAGGCATGGCCAAAGAGTATCTTCCTGACCATGAGCCCGCTGGCTTTGCCGCCTGCCTGATCGGCAAATGATAATATCTTACGTTGTGTTGGAGTAGTTGAAGGCATCCATAGATGGCCTCATATCTATCTTACGGCGCTTGAATTTTGACCATACCAAGAGCTACTGGCAGGTGAAGAACAACGGGGACTTCTTGATGGTTCTCTAATCAATCAGTCATAATCCCAAACGAAAACAACGCCACTCATGGGAAACACCCAGCCATTCGGAGCTAAAATCAGACCTGACGGATCATGCTCCCCCCCTAAAACCTGAGGTTTCAAATTGCTCAGGCAAGAGCCAGTAAACATAGGCGTAAAACTTAAATTACTCATGCTCTCTGATTTATGGAAGGCAATACTCGGACTATCCGTCGGCTGTGCCACCGCCGCAAAAAAATGGGTGATCTTTTTCTTACTCGGAAAGCCACAACTGATACCCAATGTGAAATTATCTTGCAGATTCACGCTATCGGTCAAGATTACAATATGATCATTCGAAGCAATGCAACTCCCCCAACTGACCCGATAAGGTATTTTTTGTCCGTTCACCTTATTCTCAACGCTCAAATTAAAATATTTCTTTACCAGCGCTTCCAGTTGATTGGTAGATAGCTTACTAAGCGCATCTCTTTCAGTGCCACATAGTTGAAGTATATCGCGGAAAACAACCCTTTCAGATTTAAAGAATTCATCGAGAGTTTTTGAATCCAGTGCGATATTGATTTCCAGTGCTGTTTCAACCTGGCTATCAGCCCAGCTAGACTGAGCATACTTAAGCGACTGATTAACCCAGATATATTTATCCACGGGAAATGTCAGATCAATACCCTCTGGCGTAGAATGAATGGCATCCCGACAGGTAATTGTATTGTCATATTTTGTTCTGAAACTCAACCTGCTTGTCAAATATTGGGCAACAATACCATGAAACAGAGCTTCTCCTTCCTTACATCCCAAAATCGATTTCAGCGATGCCTCTACAAACCCTCCCCTCGTTTGTCTGTCGACGGCATCGAGTATTTTAGGCGACCCATAAAACAAATCAGTCAACACTCTCGACAGATTGTTCTTCAAGTTGGAACGGTTGATGTATTCGAGCAAAACGCCAAGAACCAACGCCGAGGTTAAGGCCGACATCACATCTGGATAAATTGCTTTCCAAATCCCTCCTGTTGCGTCACCCGGTGCCAATAAAAACCGAAGAATCATCCAGATGGCGAACATACCCAGCCACACAGACAAATGAACCAGCACATGATTCTTATTCACCAGTTTCTCTTCCTCCGACAACGCCAGTTGATTCTTCATAACCACTCCCTTGCAATCCCTAACGTGGACTACTCATCAAGACTTCTGTGCCCTCGTTGGCTCAAAAACAGTCCAGGCTAAAGCACAAGACATAAATCACTCATAGGCTGACACGCGAGGCATTTATTTGAACCGACTTGAAACCGGCATTCATTCAAGGCACCCTCTCTCTTAACACTCAACCCACGAAGGTAAAAGCGTCGGCACCATAAGCCGTGAGTCTACGCACTTCAACATTGAGTTTCTGTTTAATGCTTATAATGAAAGCCACTTGCAAAAGTCGTGAACCGCAATCCCGCTCGACTTCTGCAAGTAGCGCTTGAGATCAGCTTATAATTGCAAATCCCTTGACCAAACCGCAGCATTGCTTGCCTGTATACGAACAAGTCTCTCCCAAAGGTAGTCATCATGGACAAAAAAACCATAGCAGTTTTGTTTGGAGGTACTTCTCTAGAACATGATGTAAGTGTTATCACCGGCTTGCAAATCGCCCATGCACTGGATTCCACCCTCTATAATGTGCTGCCTGTTTACATTAGCCGTGATAACCGGTGGTTCTGCGGCGATTACTTGCTCAAGCGCCAACACTATCCCATCGATGAACGCGCCACCGCCCAACTGGACGAGGTGTTTTTGCCCACCCCGCAACCAAGCGCGACAGAACCGTCTTTTACCGTCATTAAAAAGTTCAGCCTAATGCCAACGAAGAAAATCAAGTTTGACCTCGCATTCCCTGCACTGCATGGCGATAATGGTGAAAATGGTGCCATACAGGGGCTCTTTGAGATGTCGGGCATCCCCTTTGTCGGCTCTGGCGTGTTCGGGTCGGCGGTGTGTATGGATAAACGCGCCACAAAGCTGATGGCCAGAGCATTACACCTGCCTGTTGTGGATTTCGTCCCTTTCAACAAAGCCATTCTGGCTCATCCCGAACAAATCAAAAAAATTGCTGCCAACGCCCCGCTACCGTGTTGCGTTAAAGCCAACTCGCTTGGCAGCAGCATCGGTGTTTATCGCTGCTCATCAGCCGTGGAAGTAGAAATTGCCATTCGAAAAACGCTGGAACTGTGTGATAACGGCATTTTAGAACCCTTTGTGGAAAATCTGGTCGAATACAATGTTGCCGTTTCCGGCGCTTTCGGGTCAGAGCCCGAACTAAGCGTTATTGAAAGGCCTGTTACTGATTCGGATATTCTGGATTTTAACAGTAAATACGCATCAAACGGCGAATCCCAAGCCAGCAAGTTCGATATCAATATTAGCGAAGGCATCCTGAATACCTCCAGACAATTCAACCCTGATGAGATCACAGAGGCTCAACAACAAACCATCACAAACACTTCCAAAAAAATATTTTCAGAACTGTGCCTTAGCGGCTCAGTACGCATAGATTTTCTCGCCAATGCGAAAAGCGGCAAGGTCTGGCTCAACGAAGTCAATACCATACCTGGGTCACTGGCTTATTACTTATGGGAAAACAGCGACCAGCCTGTCGGTTTTACAGAAATGCTGCATTGTATCATTAACGAAGGTTTTGCCCGTCATCGAGATAAAGCCAGTGCCGGGCATGCTAGCGATGCTTACTCACTTTTCTGACAAACTGACCAATCAGATTACTCAACTGATGCCTGCCAACGGAAAGAATGCTCAAATGAGTGAACTCAGGCAGCACAACCAGCTCGGAATTCCGTATTAAGGCGTGATAACGCGCGCCCATTTCCGGCGGAGTTTCTTCGTCTTTTTCTCCATATAACAACAGGCTTGGCACATCAATGCTGGCCGCAACTTCGCTCAAATCCTCATTCACTACGTTGACCAGAATAGGACGAAGCGCGCCAGCAGCATTGTAATCCGAGCTACCAAAATATGCGGAAGCCCTATTGCGCAACTTGCCACCACAGACCTGGTCGAGCCCCCCCGAAACACGCAATATTGATTTAATGAGCCTGATCCGCATGCGCTTCCAGCAACTGCGCTGAGGAGGCAGCCCGGCACCGCCCACCAATACAATGCCAGCCACCAGCTCCGGGTGTCTCGATGCAATTTGAACTGCAATGCGGGCACCAAATGAATGTCCGATCAGGCATACTTTTTCATGAAATACTGTTCTGATCAAGGTTTCAACAGCTTGGGCATATTCCTCAGTGCCCCATGATGTGTCTGGCATGGGCGATTCACCGAAGCCCGGAAAATCAATGGCTGCGCTAATATTTCTGGAGCAGGTGCTCGCCAGTGGCTTAAAACAGATTGCACTCTGCCCCCAACCGTGCAGCCATAACAACGGAACACCCCTGTCATCAAGCGATACCGATTCATTAAACCACAGCACATTCATGTTATTGATTACTTCTTTACGCATAGCCGAGGACTACCTTCTTCATTCGGCTTCAGGGAAGCCGGCCACTGGCCCGTAAAAAGCCATGCCTGAAAAATCTGCTTTAGCTGCCCGGTTCACTGCCGCCCACATCTGATTACCAAAATCAAAGTGCCACCACTCATTGGGAAAGTTGGTAAACCCTACAGAGCGCAAGGCATGGTACAGCGTTCGCCTGTTTCTGCGTGCTTCCCTATCGCTCAGGCTAACAGCGGATCGACCTGGATCCTCAAAAAAACGGGTCGAACTAACCGGTGACAAATCATCTAAAATCCCCCCCATAAAGAGCATCTGTCCGGTTGCCGAATTCCTCAGCGTAACATCCACAGATCCTCCCGTTATATGGTTGGTCCAGGTCGTTGGGTCATTCATATCGAAGGCAAGCGGGTTTGCACAAAAAGCCGCAGCGATATCATCACCTTCGCGCCAACAGGGCATAGTTTCCACGCTATCAACAATAGCAAGCCATAATTCTTTTTGCAGCTCAATGGAGCGAAAGGCATCATAGACATAGAGTTCTATACCATTTTTTGACAGCAACTCATTCGCATGCGCCAATAACTCAGCCACCCCTTGCCGCACCAGCAGTGTTCTTTTGGCATGTTTAAACGACCTGTAATAAGGTGGGTTCAACCCGTCATCCTGAGCATAATAACAACTGCCAGCTATGCCATAATGATGAATCGACACCAAAGGCTCAGCATTTCTCACATCATCGAGTTTAACCGCTTCTCTCAAGCGGGAAGTTTCTACTGTCCCAACAGCAAGATCAGGTATAGGCACTTCCAAATTGCAGGACAGCATCAGATCCTCAACTTCTTCTCATAGATATCAGGTAAATCATTCTCAATAAGAATCACATCATCGGCGCCCAAATGCTCTTTCGCCCATGCCCATGCAGACGCAAAACTGTCAAACTCATGAATTTCTCCTCCAAAGCAGCCCGAGCGGAGGCCGTCAACGAACGAGGTGATACGATCAGGCTTAATGAGCAAGACCAAATCAACGACTGTCCCTGCAAATTGCCCGACGCGCCGATGCTCCGAATCATGCATCTCTCCCAGTTCAACCATGCCCGGAGTTAACAATACGGCATTACCCGACTGCTTTAATCGTCCCAATGTTTCCAGCGCCGAAATAAAACCTTCTGGGTTTGAGTTGTATGCATCATCAATCAAGGTTGGAGAAAGCCGGCTCTTCTTTACTTCCATTCGGTGAGCAACTTGCGGCAAGTTTTGCAAAGCGGACAGGATGGTTGCTTCATCAAAACCCAGTGATAGCGATAAAGTAACTGCTAAAGCTATATTTTCAGCCTGATGACGACCATACACCGGAGCCGCGATTGCGATATCCCGCCCTTGATAGTGCAATATAAAGCGCAAGCCATTTTCGTCGATACTCTCGCCGCTAATCAACACCTGCTGCCCTGAACCAGTGCAAGCTGAACCGTTACTCCCCACCACAAAAACCTTGTCGCCGGACAGCCGTCGATTGGCCTCTAGCAAAAACAACTCGCTGGAGTCATACATAACCATCCTGCCATTACGCAGCAATACGCTATCGCCCAATTCAAGTTTTGCATTGATGGTCACATCCATCATTTTAAAACGTTCGAAGTGCGCCGTACCGATTCTTGTAATGATGCCCGCACTCGGTGAAACCAGCTCGCATAATCTGTTGATAGAGCCAATGCCATAAGCGCCCATTTCAACGATAAAATATTCATGTCGATCAGATAATGTTTCCAAAATAACGCGGGAAATCCCCATCGTGGTGTTGACACTGCCTGGCGTTGCCAGAGATGAGGCACATGATGATAAAATATGGTGAAGAATATTTTTCGTAGATGTTTTGCCATACGAGCCTGTAATCCCGACGACGATGGGGTTACACGCATGCAACTTTGCTTTTGCCTTGTCCAGAATCTGACCTTGAATTCTATTTTCAAAAGGCGAAAGAACGACATTGGACAGCAGAAAAAAAACAGGCAATACCTGCGTAATTACAATCATATAGAACAACAAAGCAGGCATGGAATCAGCTTGTATTGCCAAGAGAATACAACCACCGACAAGCAATGCAATAACAGCGCAAGAGCATTCAACCCATAAAATACGCCGGGCACGATTAGTCAATACAAGTGGTTTCTTGCCAGTTTTGACCGGGTCATCTTCAACAAGAGCCAGCAAAAGAACCACGACAGCCGACGCAATTGCAACATAGCGTTCGTCAAGGCCAAGCCATACAGTAAGAGCCAGTAGCGCGCCCAGAGAGAGCGATGTGCGTGAGTCGAATGATTTACTGGAAAATATCCATTCAATAAACCTGACCCCATCATACTCATGTTGCTGAAATACATGAAGAAACGTCACGGATCTTCGATATAAAAAATACGCAGCAGGTATTAGCAACAGTATGAAATAATTCAAATTAACTCACCATAAATAAACTGTTCTGTAGGTCGAAAAATGCCGAAGCCCATCACTGCCTCTTTATCATTGCAGGCATATTTTTGTCATATTAACATGAAACAAATCACGTGTTTGCATGGCTTTTTCCATGCTGTGACATTGATTCATATCACCGAGTATCCCCAGTCACTTTAACACCAATTCGCCGATACTCTGGCTGGCTTATTATGAAGTCAATATCAATGCCGCCCACATTCAGAGCCACCGCCCCTCCACACACCCAGGTATCCTCGCAACAAAAGGAACGAATCATCATAGGAGAATAAACCGACATGCATGTAATGGCAGCAATTTTCATCCCGCTCTTTAATCAATCAACTCACGGGCAGATCAGCTCGCGACTACTTAATGCCATATTTAACAAAAACATGATTGAATGAAGATGAAAAGGTATCAACAACCGTTTTCAGTGTAGAGTCATAGGTTCTATCGAAGCCCTTAAAATCATCCCGCAGCCCATATTCATCACGCATACTCTGCAAGGTATTGAGAAATTCGATATAACC
>CAZDFL010000003.1:0-27795 GCA_964504835.1 uncultured Zetaproteobacteria bacterium | reverse complement strand
TAATTCAAACCACTTAAAGGCAGAAAAATCTTGTTGTTTAATCCGGATTAAAGGCTGGGGGGTAGCTAACAACATCTCGACGTGATGCACACTGTGTACCAGTTGAGATGGGCATAGAGACTGCCATAGCGTGATTTAGACTTTACGTTTAAAGCTATGAACCCAGACCATTGCATCATCATTCCATTGCATGCCTTTATGCATTCTCAAAATTAACGATTTGTAGGCTTCCAGTGATTCATAGCCTTCGGCCTGAGCGCCGCTGTCTCCCATCTCTCCGAGGGTCTCTCTTTTGAGATCAGTGACAATGAACGGGATACCATCAAGTTCAAACTCTTCGTCCGGATAGGCGTAAATACCATCGCGACGCTGTTCTGTTTTTTCACCGTTAATTGCTGCAGCAACCAGCTTGGGATGACGAACAAGTCGTTCTATATCACAGGTTTTTTCAGGAAAATTATTCATTATTACCGCCACTTGGATTTATGGTGGCGGATTATTCACATCTGGAGAAAATAACAAGCATCGTCATTTGACTCAGCAGCAGGCAGCGGAAATTCTCGGCATGCCTCAATCAAAAACATCCAATATGCTGCGCGGTAATTTCCGAGGCATTAGCGAATCAAAAATGCTCGAATACCTCAACCTTCTTGGCAGGGATATTGAAATTGTGGTCAAAAAAGCCCCCCGTTCTCATTCCACCGGTCATATCAATGTTATTTTCGCATAACTTAGCCGCCTAAATCACCGCACGGAGTCGACTTCACTTCTGCTCCTGACTCACCATGCGGTACCGTCCTGTTTTGGGCGCGCCGACGAATTCAATCAATCCATTCTTTCTAAGTGATATAATATCTCGTTTGGCTGTAGCAAAGCCTGCTTTCCAATGTTGCACAATATCCTCGGCATTGATACTACGCCCTGCCTGCAACTGCTGAACAAACCAAATCTGACGTTCATTCAGATTGAGTTTATTTACTGCATCATTTACGGATGTACTGGCTCGCACTTCCGGATGTGGTCGAAAAATCACCCGCGTACACATGGCTAGCCAGTCAACGCCGCGATATTGAAGATCAGTTACGCTGGCAGAGAGATGTTCCTGATCTGATGCGTGCGCTGACAAAGTAAGAGGTTTTGCCTTGCTCCTTCCAGCCAAGCGCATAAAGTCCGTTCTGGTTTGAGGGATAGGGAGTCTATTTGACCAATCAAAAAAACATCACCACAAAAGCTGCGAATGATGCACACCTGCTCTTTCAGGATATTGCCGACGTTATCCGGCAGGCTCACCAGCAGGTTCGGCAGGCCGTCAATACCGCCATGGTGCAAAGCTATTGGCAGATTGGTCATTTGATTGTGGAGCATGAGCAACAAGGGCAGCAACGCGCAGCCTATGGCAAGCAACAGTTGCAACAGCTTTCAAAACAACTGACATTGGAGTTTGGCAAAGGCTTTGATGCCAGTAATTTACGCAACATGCGCAGCTTTTATCTCTGTTTTCCAAATTGTGACGCAGTGAGTCACAAATTGAGCTGGACGCATTATCGCAAGCTTATACGTATTGAAAACCCGAAAGCCAGAGCATGGTATCAGCAGGAAGCGATTGAACAAAATTGGAGCGTCCGCGCTTTGGATCGGCAAATCAGCAAGCTCTATTATGAGCGCATTCTATCCAGCCATGATGCCACTTCGATTGCGCTTGAAGCCAAAGAGAAGATCAATGCAATGGAAGCAGAACCGCAGCTACGTCCAAAAGATGTATTGCGCGACCCTTATATTCTCGACTTTCTCAACCTGCCCGATCAACACCTGCATGAATCCGATTTGGAACAGGGTTTGCTGGATAACCTGCAATCCTTTCTGCTGGAGCTGGGCAAAGGCTTTGCCTTTGTGGCCAGACAACAGCGCATCCGCACCGAGGATCAGGATTTTTACATTGACCTGGTATTCTACAATTTCAAACTCAAATGTTTTCTGCTGATTGACCTCAAGCTGGGTAAATTAACGCACCAAGATGTCGGGCAGATGGATAGCTATGCCCGCATGTACGATCAGCACCAGCGGGCCGACGATGACAACCCCACCATCGGCCTGATTTTGTGCAGCCAAAAAAGTGAAGCGGTGGTCAAATATTCGGTACTTACCGACAGCGAACAACTCTTCGCCGCCAAGTATCTACCCTACCTGCCTACTATCGTGGAACTCAAACACGAACTGGAGCAGGAACGAATAAAAGTGCAGGCACAACTGATAGATGGATTGAGTAAAAAATGAATACACTGTCACCGAGTTCACGATTATCTGGGCGACAGCGTTTTGTTCCTCATCCCTGCTGGTCAGTCGCAACACGAAAGATTTCCCGGCTGAGCACCCCGGTGTCCGGGTGCCTTATTGACGGAAACAGGCATGGATTTGTTTGCACCGCGCGGATTGGAGGACTACGATCTGTCCGGTACGAGGAAGGGGAGCCAGGACGGCGATCATTCGTGACAATGAAGTCACAACCCAAAATCATTCTGGAGGGGGAAGGGTTTTGCAGGATTTATCAAACAAAACAATTCAGCGGGCACCTGACGGCGCGCGCCGCTTGGATGGTAAAAGGCGGTCTAATTCGATCGGTTTTGCCCAACAACTCAATAACTCATGCCTGGCCCGGTCTATTAGTGATGCCTTTGTCTCAATCAGAGATTGAAGCTCCTAAGTCTGCGAGGGATATACTTCCTTGGGTTCTGTCTAAAATTGATGAGATTAGTGTGTCTGATAAAGGAGAATTGGTAGTTCAACAGCCTAGGGGTCTAGCGAAAATCCTCACGGAGGAGAGCCTTCCTCTTGGATACTTTGCACACCACTACTTCGAGGCTAGCTCAAATGTCATGATAACTCAGGTCGTTGGTTCGCAGTCGTTTGACGCACAGGTTTTTGATAAACGCGAAAACCCATCAAGTTTGAAATATGTTGAAATCACTCAAGCCCATGAGGGAGAAAATGAATTTCTTCGGATGTGGGTGATGAAGAAAAAGGGTCACGTTAACCTACTCGGAGCGGTGCGAAAGAAAGGTACCAAGAAACGCGGACTGAAGGTGGATGTTAAAAATGAGGCTAAACGTCACTCGGAAGTTATTTCTGACCAACTGAGACGAATCGAAACTGCGGTGGAACGAAAACGCTGCAAACACTATCCGGCGCAAACGGCTCTTGTGATTGCGTTTGACGACCACATAGCTTTTCAAGACCCAGACGAACTGGCCACGCTTAAGACTTGGTCACGTAGATGCCTTCTTCCTAG
The DNA here is from genome assembly GCA_964504835.1 of uncultured Zetaproteobacteria bacterium. Lineage (GTDB taxonomy): Bacteria > Pseudomonadota > Zetaproteobacteria > Mariprofundales > Mariprofundaceae > Mariprofundus. Next base: position 24,509 of record CAZDFL010000003.1, on the reverse strand, counting down.
ACTCTCTGGGTTTGAACTAATATCTCTTATAGGTACGTCCGGTAGGTCTCATTTGAGTTTCAAAGTGGGTAGCGATGCAATCTAATAATGCTCACAACATACGGCTCGGTTTGTCTGCATTTGGGTTCGGTCATGAGGAGGAGAAATGAAATGTAAATACTGTAGGGTGAATGAAGCGCTAGAAAAGGAAGTTGTTAATCCTCATCATGGCGAGGTTCACCCTACCTGTGCTGTATGTGAATACGCTTTTGAATTGATGAGGGCTGAAATTACGGTGACAGTTTACTAAATGCACTAATTATGCCAATCTATGGGCATGGCTCGCCTTCCCCGTTTAGTAATACCTGGGTATCCACACCACATAACCCAACGTGGTAATCGCCGCGCACAAACATTTTTTGAAGATGGTGACTATGAGCTATATGAATCATTATTGAGCGCGGCTGCACAAAAGGCAGGAGCTGAAATATGGTGTTACTGCCTGATGCCGAATCATGTTCACATCATTATTGTGCCTTCGGATGAGGATGGTTTGCGCCGCACCTTTGCTGATGCACACCGTCGATATACTGGATATGTGAATGCTCGTATGCGTACAACAGGACACTTATGGCAGGGACGGTTTGGCTCTGTAGTGATGGATGAAGAATACTTGGCACATGCTGTACGATATGTTTCATTAAACCCTGTTCGTGCTGGTTTGGTTGAGCAGGCATCGGATTGGCGTTGGTCTAGTGTTTCCAGCCACCTTTTGGCGCGAGACAGTCAATTGGTTAAGGTTGCTCCTGTGCTTGAGCGATATGGTGATTTCTCTACTTTTCTTGGTCAGGAAAAAGATTCTTCCGAAGCTTTTATGAAGCTCCGACAATCAGAAACAACGGGGCGACCAGTGGGGTCGGAGGATTGGATCGATAAACTTTCTGCATTGACAGGCAGAGAGTTGAAACCACAAAAACGTGGCCCCAAAAGAAAAGCTATGGGGGAGAATTAAGAGTCGGGGTCTGGCATGAGTTAATGCGTTGTTTAACCATAGTCGAAACTGTCGGAGTTCTCTTTTGAGAAGTGTTTGGTTTTGTCTCAGTGAAGCCGTTCCTATAACCTTGCCTTGCCCATCAATGGTGGCAGAGGGTGGGAGGTTGTTCCATTTCTTCTCGCAGAGATACAATATAGCAGGAATGGAAAAGTAATCGCATTCGCTCATATACTGGTGAAAGCGTATATGCGTATAGCAAGCCGATAACTGCCTGGCGGGAACCGGGTCAGCGTTTGCCGGAAGAACCGAAGCCACCGGCACCGCGTTCGGTTTCCGATAAGCTGTCCACAGCCTGAAAATCGGCCTGCACGAATGGGGCGATAATCATCTGGGCGATACGGTCGCCGCGCTGGACGATGAATGGTTTATCGCCATGGTTGATCAGAATCACGCCGACTTCACCGCGATAATCGGCATCAATGGTGCCAGGTGAATTCAGTACGGTAATGCCGTGTTTCAGCGCCAGCCCGGAGCGGGGACGAATCTGCGCTTCGTAATTATCCGGCAGCGCCATGGCAAAGCCGGTCTTGATCAGGGCATGATCGCCCGGAGCAATAATAACATCGGCATCGATTGCGGCGCGTAAATCAGCACCGGCGGCATGGGTGGTGGCGTAAAAGGGCAGGTCGATGCCTTCCCCATGCGGCAATGTCTGAATGTGAACGGCAGGGTTGTGATTGCTCATCGGGGTAACTCCGTAATGTGTTGAATAATCTGCTTGGCGAAATCCAGTTTTGATTCGGCTTCGATTGCCACCTGTTCGCCACGTTTGTCGATCCACCAACCGCCAGCCTGTTCGCTGCCCATATTGGCAATATCATTGGCGACCACGGCATCTACTTTTTTTCCGGCCAGTTTGGCTTTGGCATGGTCGATATGATGATCGCTTTCTGCTGCAAATGCGATGACTTTGGCTGGTCGGGCGGGCATGGCTGCGATGCGGGCGACAATGTCTGGATTGGCCGTCAGTTCAACCGTCATACTATCGGTATCGCCGCGCTTGAGTTTGCCCGGAATCGACGTGGCAAAGCGAAAATCACTGACGGCGGCTGTCGCAATAAATACGTTGGCGCGAGCCGCTTCCAGTTCGCAAATGGACAACATTTCTAATGCCGTTGATACATTCCTTCGCATCACGCCGGGATGCGTGTCCGGTGTGCCGGGGCCAGCCACCAGCGATACCGATGCGCCCATGATGCAGGCCAGATCAGCCAACAGTGCGCCGAGCATACCGCTGGCACGATTACTCAGGATGCGCACGTCATCCCATGCTTCCTCGGTAGGTCCGGCATTGATCACCCAGTGCTGGCCGATGAGCGGTTTGTCACTAAGTAGTGGTAATAATTCAGACAGGATGGCGCGAATATCGGCCAGTCGTCCGGCTCCCTGTTCGCCGCAGGCCAGTTCACCCTCATCCGGGCCAACCGTATGCATGCTGCGCCCGCTTAGCGTTGCCATATTTCGCTGGGTGGCTTCGGATTCCCACATCGACGTATTCATGGCCGGAGCCAGCAAAACAGGCGCTTCGCAGACCTGCATGATGGTGGTGAGCAGATCATCGGCAATGCCGTGCGCCAGCCGCGCCAGCAGGCTGGCCGTGGCCGGTGCGATAATCACGGCATCCGCCCAGCGTGCCAGGGTGATGTGCCCCATTTGTTGCCCGGAAGTAAGGTCAAATAATTCAGTATATACCTGATTTCCGGTCAGCGCTTCAAAGCTTAGCGGGGTGACAAATTTACAGGCGGATTTGGTCATCACGCAGCGTACATCGGCACCTGCTTTGGTGAGCATACGCGCTAATTCGGCCACCTTGTAGACCGCAATGCCGCCACCGATACCGATGAGGATTTTTTTACCGTTCAGCATGGCGAAAACCTTGAACCACAAAGACACAAAGACACAAAGTTAAAAACAATCATGTTTGGATTTGAGGAGCTTTGTGTCCTTGCGTTCATGACTGGAGGTCTTTTAAGGTGCTCAGTACCGTTTCGACGTGATCTTTCACACGCACCTTGCGCCAGGCAAAGGCGATATCGCCTTCCGGGTTGATGATAAAGGTGGAGCGTTCCACGCCGAGATATTCCTTGCCGTAGTTCTTTTTGAGTTGCAAGACATCGAACGCCTTGCACAGGGATTCTTCGGTATCGGCCATAAGCGGAAAGTTCAGCCCCTGTTTTTCGGTGAAGCGGGCATGCGATTTCACCGAATCGCGACTGATGCCGACAATAGCGGCATCGGCAGCCGAAAAATCAGGCAGGGCGTCGCGGAATTCGCACGATTCGGTGGTGCAGCCTGGCGTGCTGTCTTTGGGGTAAAAATAGACAATGATCCATTGCCCTTTCAGGTCAGCCAGTTTCAAGCGGCCCGCAGGCCATGTGTCCAACTCAATATCTGTCGGAGCGGCATCGCCGGAGTTGATGGTGTAATCTGTCATGACTGTTACCTCGTTTCGAATTTGTTAGGGTTGGCGCGAAACCGTAGCGTAAGGAGCCATTGAATGCAGCAAGAATCCATACCTGTCACTATTCAGCCGAAGTCAGTGTTGCTAGCTGAGCCGCGTGGTTTTTGCGCTGGCGTGGATCGGGCCATCGAGATTGTTGAACGGGCTTTGCAGGTTTATGGCGCGCCGGTATATGTGCGCCATGAGATTGTTCACAATCGCTTCGTTGTTGAAAATCTGCGCGCCAAAGGCGCGATATTCATTGATGACATCGATGATGCGCCGGATGGTGCGCTGCTGATTTTTTCCGCCCACGGCGTCAGTAAAGCGGTGCGCAAAGCGGGAGATGAGCGTGATTTGAATGTGATTGATGCCACTTGTCCGCTGGTGACCAAAGTGCATTTGGAGTTGTTGCGCCATTATGCCAACGGGCTACAGGTCATTCTGATCGGCCATGCCGGGCATCCGGAAGTCGAGGGAACGATGGGGCAGGCACCGGAAGGGGCGGTACTGCTGATTTCCGAACCGGAAGATGTGGATGGTTTGCAAGTCAACGATCCCGATCAATTGGCCTTTGTGACGCAGACAACCCTGAGCGTGGACGATACGCGTGAAGTGGTTGACGCACTCAGAGCCCGTTTTCCCAACATTCTCGGCCCGAAACGCGAAGATATCTGTTATGCCACCAGCAACCGGCAGGAAGCTGTCAAAGCGTTGGCGCAGCGTTGCAATGTGGTGTTGGTGATTGGCTCAAAAAACTCGTCCAATTCCAATCGTCTGCGTGAAGTAGCGGAGCGAGCCGGGGCCTTGGCCTGCTTAATTGATGGTCCGGAAGATATTCAGAGCGAATGGTTTTCAGCAGATTCAACTGTGGGCATTACCGCTGGCGCATCAGCGCCTGAAATACTGGTTAAACGAGTCACCGACTGGCTCGATGAACACGGATTTTCCAATGTCAGCACGCTGACTGTAAAAGAAGAAAACGTAGCCTTTACCCTGCCTGAGGCGCTGCGCAGCTAAACTTTTTACAACCAGCGCATCAGCATTCTCATGTAAATTGAAGATTGTGGTGTGCGCCAGCAATGAGGGCTCAGCTTTGGCAGTGGCAGGAGTCCTACAGCATTTCCTGTTATTCCGATTGATGAAAATATCGCCATGTATTCAGCCAAGCTTGGGCAGGAACACGGACTGGCTATGGCCGACAGCATGATTTTGGCAACAGCGCACAACTCTATCCGTTAATGCGATTGCCCTGCTCCCTACCCACATTTGGAATCGCCGCACTCCAGGCAAGTATTACAATTGTCGAGCCTGATCACGGCCATCGCGCCGCATTTGTCGCACAGGTTGCCTTTGGCCATGGCATCGTCACCGAGCTTTTCTTTGACTTCTTTGCGTTTGGCTTCCAGTTCCGGGGTGGATAACTGGCCTTCCATCATGCCGATGGAAACCAGATGCTGCTGGATCACTTCGCCGATTTCGGCGACGATGGATGGCATATATTTGCCGCCGCGTTTGTAGTAGCCACCGCGTGGATCGAATACGGCTTTTAATTCTTCGACCAGGAAGGTGATGTCACCGCCTTTGCGGAAGATTGCCGAGGTGATGCGGGTCAGGGCGACAATCCACATGAAGTGTTCCATATTTTTGGAATTGATGAAAATCTCGAACGGGCGACGGTGTTCATCCGGCGTACCGGCTTTCATCACCACATCATTGATGGTGATATACATGGCATGGTCGCTCATCGGCGTTTTGATTTTGTAGGTGCTGCCATCGAGAATGGCATCGCGCTCCAGCAGCGGCGCAATCGCAGTCACCTTCTGCTCTTCCTGTTTCGCCTCATCTTCGGGCTTTTTCACTTCGTATGCGGTGATTTTCTTTTCGATTTTAATGCTCATCGTTTTCCTCCATGCATGGCCAGAATCGCTTTCATCTGCTCATGCTCAAAATAACGCAGCGAGTTCGCATGGTTGCCTTTCATGCCCGGACGCTGCGACCGGTGATTGTGGGTGCTCTCAAATTCATTTGATAACACAGTCGAGCCAGCCAATACCCACAGATTGATCGGCGGGAATTTCAATTCCGCCCATGTAACCTTTTTCACCACGAAGGACACGAAGAGCACGAAGAAAAACAAGAAATGAAAAATACAGTATCCATCATATCCGATTCTCTCCGTCGGCTTCCATAGAAACCTGATTCATTTCGCGATTCACCTTCGTGCTCTTCGTGTCCTTCGTGGTGAATATTTAGAATTTTCCGTAATAACCTTCTTTCAAGGCATCGAACAAGTTGGCGGCGCTGTGCATTTCGCCGTCGTATTCGATATCTTCATTACCTTTCGCTTCTACCACCGTGCCGTCGTCGAGCGTGAATTTATAGGTGGTATTGGCCAGATCCTCTTCCTTCACCAACACGCCCTGGAAGGCCTCGGGATTAAAGCGGAATGTGGTGCAGCCTTTCAGACCCTGCTCGTAGGCGTAGAGATAAATATTCTTGAAATCCTCATAGGGGAAATCGGTCGGCACATTGGCGGTTTTGGAAATGGATGAATCCACCCAACGCTGCGCGGCGGCCTGAATATCGACATGTTGTTTCGGTGTTACTTCATCAGCAGAGATAAAGTAGTCCGGTAACTTGCTGCCCGCTTCCGTTGAAAACGGCATGGCATCGGCATTGATCAATTCGCGATAGGCCAGCAGTTCGAAGGAGAATACATCCACTTTCTCTTTGGTCTTGCGGCCTTCGCGGATGATGTTGCGGGCATAATGATGCGCGAAGCTCGGCTCAATACCGTTGGAAGCATTATTGGCCAGACTCAGGGAGATCGTGCCAGTCGGCGCAATCGAGGAGTGATGCGTGAAACGACAGCCCTTCTCAATCAACGCTTCAATCAATTGCTTATCTTCATCGGAGCCGGTGGCCAGAAACTTCTGCATATATTTGGAATATTTGCCCCACAGAATTTTACCGTTGAGTTTATCGCCAATCTGAATACCGTCATCGGCCATTTCAGGACGTTTGGCCATCATTTCTGCGGTCACTTCATAATCTTTTTCCAAAGCCGGGGCGACGCCCTTTTCCTGCCCCAGTTCCAATCCGGCGACAAAACCGGTACGGGCCATTTCATAGGCGATTTTCTCAGTGAATTCGAGCGAGTCCGCAGTGCCGTAAGGTGTACGTAACATGGTCAGCGCCGAGCCTAAACCCAGAAAGCCCATGCCATGGCGGCGTTTGGAGACAATCTCATCGCGCTGTTTTTCCAATGGTAATCCATTGATATCGACCACATTATCCAGCATGCGGGTAAATACGGCGATCACCTCGCGATAAGCATCCCAATCGAAATAAGCTTTATCGGTGAATGCTTCACGTACGAATTTGGTCAGATTGACGCTGCCCAGCAAACATGCGCCATACGGCGGCAAGGGCTGTTCGCCACAGGGGTTGGTAGCGCGCACATTTTCGCAGAACCAGTTGTTGTTCAGATCGTTCACTTCATCGATCAGGATAAAACCGGGCTCGGCGTAATCATAGGTGGAGGCCATGATCACATCCCACAAACGCTGTGCCTTGATGGTTTTATAGACTTTACAGGCGACAAATCCACGATCATCGCTGACCGCACCTTTAGGCGGATTGGCGATATGTTTGAATACGATTCGCGTATCGGCGTCATCAATTTCCGTCTGACTGGCCGGGAAGACCAGATCCCAATCGGCATCATTTTTCACTGCTTCCATAAAATCGCGCGTAACCAGACAGGAGAGATTGAATTGGCGTAAACGTCCGTCTTCACGCTTGGCGCGAACAAAATCCATAATGTCCGGGTGTGAAATATCGAAGGTGCCCATCTGCGCGCCGCGACGACCGCCAGCCGATGATACGGTGAAACACATTTTATCATATATATCCATGAACGACAGCGGGCCTGAGGTATACGCGCCAGCGCCACTTACATAAGCACCCTTCGGACGCAGGGTGGAAAATTCATAACCGATGCCGCAACCGGCTTTGAGCGTCAGACCGGCTTCGTGAACCATGGACAGGATGCCATCCATCGAATCGGGAACGGTGCCGGAGACAGTACAATTGATGGTGGAGGTAGCCGGCTTGTGCGCCTCGGCTCCGGCATTGGACATAATGCGCCCGGCAGGAATCGCACCATTGGCCAGCGCCCAGACGAATCGATTGTGCCAGAACTCGCGTTTGTCTTCATCTTCGACCGCCGCCAGCGCCAGCGCCACGCGATCATAGGTGCCCTGAATACTATCATCCACAGCGTCGCCGTGTTTGTCCTTTAAACGGTATTTTTTATCCCAGATATCCTCTGAAGCCGGTTGAAAAGCAATCTCTCCAATGCCCTCACCTTCAGTTTTCTCAACAGATGCAATGCTTACGGTCTGACTGTTTGCGCTCATGGATATCCCCCTGGAAATAGAAATGATCTCACCTGTTTCAGAAATCATGGCCGCCAGTGTAAGCACTATATCTTGGGTGTCAATAAACTTTAACCTACTATCACTGGTGGTATGGCAATAACAATTTATGCACTGTTTATCCACAGCCTGTGCACTGGAGGCTGTGGATAATGCGCTAAACTCAAGCTTGGGTTGGATAGCGGGCTCCGGCCTGATACGATGCGCAACCCATGAATAACTTAAACCATACAAACAATACGGAAAATCCAGCTAATCAAGCATCTGACGCGACCCATTTCGGTTATGAAACGGTCAGCGGAGAGGAAAAAGTGCAACGTGTGATGGGCGTCTTTTCATCGGTCGCCAGCCAGTATGATATTATGAACGATTTGATGAGCGGTGGCATGCATCGCTTGTGGAAACGCTGCATGATCACCAAAGCGGCCATCGGCGCAGGCTCGCGCGTGCTGGATGTGGCGGCTGGATCCGGCGATATCGCCATCGGACTGGCCAATAAAATGGGGCCTGCCGGGCGCGTCGTGCTGACCGACCTGAACGGGCCGATGCTGCTGGAAGGCGCACGCCGGATTATCGATGCCGGATTATTGCCGGGCCGGGCCGATTGCATTCAGTCCGATGGCACAAAGCTTGCCTTTGATGATAACAGCTTTGATTGCGTCACGATTGCTTTCGGCATCCGAAATTTCCTTGATATCGAGGCCGGGCTGGCCGAATTTTACCGCGTGCTGAAACCGGGCGGGCAGTTTATGTGTCTGGAATTTTCGCGTCCGGTGTTGCCAGGGCTGGATGTGATCTATGATGCGTTCTCGTTTAATATCATCCCATTGATTGGCGAAAAGGTGACCGGTGATCGTGATTCCTATCAGTATCTGGTTGAATCTATCCGCCGATTCCCCGATCAGGATCGTTTCACCAAACTGATTCGCGCTGCCGGATTCGACCTGGTCAAACACACCAATATGTCCGGCGGTATCGTAGCCCTGCACAGAGGATATAAGGTATGAGCGTGATGTTTTTGCCGCTCAGGTTGATTCCTGTGCCGGTGCAATGCGTGGTGATGACCACGGTACTGGAACTGGTATTTTCGCGCGATGAATCATTAAAACCTTATTTGAATGATATGGAAGGGCGCGTGTTTCGCATCCATGTGCGTGATACCAATGCCATTATGTTTCTCGGTTTCAGACGCGGCAAGGCGTGGGTGCATTCTTCCTATCAGGGCGAGGTCGATGTGCGCATGAATGCCACCACGTCAGGTTTTGCCCGCATGTGTTTTGGCCATGAAGATCCGGATGATCTGGTTTTTCAACAGGTTTTGAAACTGTCCGGTGATTCCGATGCGATGCTCAGATTCAAAAAACTCTTTGCTGCCGCTGATCTGGACTGGGAGCGCGAACTGCGTGCATCCTTTGGCGATTTTTTCGGTTCCCGCGTAGCGCGTGCAGCGCATGCGTTGGTCGAGACGGAGCAGAAGCTGACAGATTCCTCGCATCAGGCCGTGGCTAACAGTCTGCGTGATATGGATATCCCGGATAGCGAGCGTTTGCAGGCCTGGCAGGCCGGTGTCGAACACCTTGCCCACCAGATTTCCCGCAGCAAAGGGCGCGTGACCCGTCTGGAACATAAACTGGAACATTTAATTGAAACACCCGAATAAACGCATACTTACCCAATCATGAGATTACCCGCCAATATCCGCCGCAATCTGCGTTTAATGCGCATCGGCCACATTCTGGCCAGCCACGGTTTAGCCGCGCTGGCTGTGCGCATGCGCCTGTTTTATCCCTATGTCTGGCTGGTTCAGTTATTTCGCGGTGATGAATTGCCCAAGGATATCGGTCCGCAGATTCGACTGGTGCTGGAACAGCTGGGGCCGACCTTTATCAAATTCGGACAGATGCTGTCCACCCGAGTCGATCTGTTGCCGATGGATGTGGCGCTGGAACTCAAAAAGCTGCAAGATGATGTGCCACCGGAGCCGTTTGCGCGGGTACGAAAAGTCATTGAGCGCAGTTTCAAGAAACCATTAACTGGTGAAAACGGTGTTTTTGCTTCTTTTGATGAACAACCCATCGCAGCGGCATCCATTGCTCAGGTGCATTTTGCCGAATTGAAAGACGGCAGGCGCGTGGCCGTTAAAGTGCGCCGTGACCATATCAGTAAAACCATCGAATCGGATTTGGCCATACTCAAACTACTGGCCTCATTATTTGACCGGTATTTCAGCGAATACCGCCGTCTCAAAGCGCCGCGCGTTATCGAGGAATTCGCCACCACCATTCGCGGCGAATTAAATCTGCGCGCTGAAGCAGCTCACGCCAGTCGCTTTGCTGAAAACTTTACCGCACTCGAAGGCGTGCGCGTGCCGGAAGTGTTATGGGAATATACCCATCACGAAGTGTTAACTACCGAACGTATTTCCGGCCTGCCCATCGATGAAAAAGAAGCATTGGAAGCAGCCGGTCATGATTGTCTGAAACTGTGCGAACGGGCTGCCCTGCTGTTTTTCCATATGGTATTCGTGGATGGCTATTTCCATGCCGACATGCATCCGGGCAATATTTTCGTGGCTGATGACGGCGATATCGTGTTGGTTGATTTCGGCATCGTCGGCAGGCTCGACATCAAATCACGTCGTTATATTGGCGAAATGCTGATGGCATTCCTCAAAGAAGATTATAAACGCTCGGCAGAAGTGCATGTGGAGGCCGGTTATGTGCCGGCTGATACCGATATATCGGCCTTTGAAGATGCCTTAAGAGAAATCGCCGTACCGATTTTTAACCGGCCGCTGGCCGATATTTCCATTGCAGAGTTGTTGCTCAGCATGTTTGCTGTCACCGAACGTTTTCAAATGGAGACGCAGCCGGAGTTGTTACTGCTCCAAAAAACCATGGTGGTCATCGAAGGCGTAGCCCGCGAACTGGCCGATCAGGTCAATATCTGGATGCTGGCGCGACCGATGATCAAGGAATGGGTGACGCGTCATATCGGTCCAATCGGCAAAGCCGAAGCCATGGCAGAAGAATTGCGCCATCAATTGCATAACTGGATGCGTTTACCGGAAAAAGTCGATGGCGTGTTGTCGCGTATTGAAGCGGGCAGCGTCAGCTTTAATACGGAGCCGCCATCTCGTCTGCCAATTGCCATCGGTGCCATGATGAGCGCCTCGGGCGGCGCATGGCTGGCCTGGTCTGTGGCGCATCAGGCATCAACCATGATGATGATAGTTGCAGCCCTACTGACCGGGCTTGGATTTATACTCACCCTGTCCAGATAATTAGCCTATGATGATTTCGACTCAGGCTGAGGTGGTTCTTCAGGCGTTGCCGATGTTTCAGTCGGAACCTGTTTCACCGTTTCGGGAACTACTGGTTCATTCTTGCCGCCAAAGAAGCTGCGCAACTTTCTGAATACAGCTTTGATGCCGCGCCATAATTTCGGCAACAGCCAGATCATCAGCAGGATAAACACAATCATAAAAGCGACAAACAGGGTAGGGTGGTTCAGCGCCGCCCACAAGCCGCCAATCACGGCCACATCTTCCGTCACCGAGGCAGTCCAGTTGGAGAATGGTTCGGGTGACGTGTTAATCAAAGCTCGTGTACCGGCTTTGGTCGCATGCGTTGTGGCAGCTAATCCGCCGCCCATCAGGCCTGCTGCCAGCGATAATGCAGGTGTTACATCACCCACCGCACCGGCAGCCAGCATGGCACCGGCCGGAATCCGTACAAAGGTATGCAGTACATCCCAGGTGGAATCGACACCGGGGATTTTATCGGCAAAAAATTCAACCACATACATGGTCCCGGCAGCAAATAGTACCATCGGATCTTGCAGTATTTCCAGGCCGGGCGGCAAATCGACATTGCCGGTTACACCCATCATGCCCAGCATCAGAATGGCCGCATACAGGTTGATGCCGCTGGCCCAGGCCGCGCCCATGGTCAGGGCGAGTATTGATGTGATTTGATCCAGTTGCTCCATATTTCACTCCTGTTTAGCCCTTACGAAAAATATCTTCGCTGCAACTTGATCAGACTGCAACGGTGAATTTCCCGCAGGCAGCGCAACCATTGCACGTTCATTCACATACCGTTCATTCACATGCAATCAGTGATGCATCCAGATCGTCAGGTGCGGCATAACCCATTATTTCAAACAGGGTGGCAGCCAGATTGGACAGACCCGGCTCACCATCCTCGGCCTGGCGCAGGGTATAACTGCCATCGTAAGCCGGGTCGAACAGAATGCATGGCACCGGATTGGTGGAGTGTTTGGTGCATGCTTCGCTGCTGCCATCTTTACTAATCACCAGCATTTCTTCCGCATTGCCGTGGTCTGCCGTGATCAGGGCATAACCGCCAACTTTTTCCAGGGCAGCCACGATGCGTCCGACCGCTGTATCAACCGCTTCAATTGCTGTAATGGCAGGTGCAATCTTGCCGCAATGGCCAACCATATCTGCATTAGCGAAATTGATCAGGCCAAAGCCATATTCACCACGTTCAATCAGGTCAATCGCCTTATCGGCAATTTCAACCGCCTTCATCTGCGGCGCATCGGCAAACGAGATACCTTTATCCGAAGCAATCAGGATATAATCTTCCATCGTTTCATCGAGTGGTTTTCGATAACCGCCATTAAAAAAGAACGTCACATGCGGATATTTCTGGGTTTCGGTCAAGCGAAACTGCTTGATGCCCATGCCCAGAATGCGCTTGCCAAACGGATTTTCCACCTTGGTCGGTCCCATCAACTGCAACGCCGGCAAATTCCTGTCTTCATCATAGACCATCATGCCTGCATAGGTGATATGCGGACGGACGCCGCGATCAAAACCATCAAAATCATCCAGTTCAAATGCTTCAGTTATTTCAATGGCGCGATCACCCCTGAAATTCATCATAAGCACCGCATCGCCATCGACTACCCGGCCAAGCGGACGATCCTGATCATCGACAATCACAAAGCCCGGCATATCCTGATCGACCAGATTCGCATCCTCCGCCCTGAAATGATTGATGGCCGCCAGCATGGACGGGAAGCGATTCTCGCCCTTGCCATGCACCATTAAATCCCAGCCTTCGGCCACCTTGGCCCAGTTATTATCGCGATCCATGACCACCCGCTCGCGTCCGCCGCCGGAGGCAAAGGCATAGAAAAAGCCGTCATGGCTGTTGATAAAGGTAAAATCTTCTTCCAGTTCGCAGACAAATTTTTGGGCTGTCTGAATGCCGACATCACGCCCGTCGAGCAGGGCATGGATACGCAGTTGTTTGATGCCGGATTCAAAGGCGTGATTGATCACAGCCCGGAAATGACTCAAATGCGAATGAATATTACCATCGGAGAGCAGTCCCGTCAGGTGCAATACACCGCCTTTCTGACCTGCTGCAATCACCTGTTGCAACGCTTCAGATTCAAAAAACAACCCATCTGCAATGGCATTGTTGATACGCGTTGGCCCTTGCTCAAGTACCATACCTGCGCCCATGGTCAGATGCCCGACTTCCGATCCACCCATGTCCTTATCGGATGGCAGCCCGACATGGGAGCCATGCGTAAACAAACGCGTGTGGGCATAATGATTCCATAGCCGGTTTACTTCAGGCGTGTGCGCCTGCGCAATCGCATCTTCCGGGCCGCCTGTACCCAGACCCCAGCCATCCATGATAATCAGCAATGCGGGACGCAGGTTGCCTTGCGTTGCTGTAAAGTGTGTATGTTCAGTCATTTATTCACCTGTTTTATTCTCATCTCTATGCATCTCTTTGTCTGCAATCCTGTCGAAGACATTCGTGCAGAAGCATAGCATTACAAACGTCATGAAGCATATCATGTAAAGAAAAACCATTTGTTTTTTGTTGTTAACAGGGGCTATAATCTCCAACAAGCTGAATTAGCTATGTATTACGGGGAGGATATGGATGAGCAATCAATATTCCCGGATGGCGATATCTTGAATCCTATTCGTCTGGTGTTGGTGGATGATCAGACTCTGGTGCGCGAGGGACTGGTATCGCTACTTGATCAAGTGCCCGGCCTGCAAGTCGTGGGCAGCGCCGCCAACGGCAGGGACGCTATTGATGTGGTCACTACGACGAAACCCGATGTGGTATTGATGGATGTAAGAATGCCGGTCATGAATGGCGTCGTCGCCACCGGCGAGATCAAACGCCGCTTCCCGGATATTCGGGTGATTGTGCTGACCACTTTCGATGATGATGAATATGTATTCAAATCCCTGCAAGCCGGCGCTTCGGGTTATCTGTTGAAGAACGCCGACCCGGATTATCTGGCTCGGGCGATCCGCAGCGTGCATGCGGGTGATTCCGTTCTCGATCCGACGGTGACTAGCAAGGTGGTCTATCAGGCTGTTGGCGGAGCGGAACCGCTACCTGTTGAACGGCTGACGCCAAAGGAGAGGCGGGTGCTCGGCCTGATGGCGGACGGATTGAGTAATCCTGAAATTGCCGCCCGGTTCGCTATTTCGGAAGGCACGGTGAAAAATCATGTCAGTCATATTCTGAGCAAGATTTCGGCGCGGGATCGCACCCATGCCGTACGTCTGGCGCTGGAATGGGGCATGCTGGAGCATGGATAAACTGGCGAATATTACGGTGACGCCCTTTACCGATCGGGAAATGCGCTCCTACGCCATTTTTAATGCACTGTTTCTCTTCGCTCTCTATATCTTCAACGTCATCACCCTCGACCCGGCGTTGTCGATATTCAAACTGTCTTTCTATACCCTGTTCACCATCCTGTTGGCAGGCGAATACTGGATGGTGTTCACCCGCTGGGAAACCTTTATGCATAAAGGGCGACCGACGCTGTTTTTCCTGGTGTTCATTGAAGGGGCGCTGGTATGCCTCATTGTATATCTGCTCGGCCATCAGGCCATGATATATGTTTTCCTGCTGGTGTTCGATGGCTATACGGTCGCCATCTTTTCGCGCCGATGGCAGGCCGTGCTGGTGGTGGGTGTGCTGACCGCCATGGTCGGGGCGGGATATGTCATACTGTGGGGCTGGCAGGCGGGCATGCTGGCTTTATGGGGCGATATGTTCTGGATTGTGCTGGCCGTTGCCAGCGCCGAGATTTATGTACGCCAATGGCTTCAACGCGAGCAAATCGAGAATCTGCACGGCAATCTGGCGGATGCGCATGCACAGTTACGCGATTATACGCACAAGGCCGAGGAAGTTGCCGTCATCCGGGAGCGTGCCCGCATCGCGCATGAAGTCCATGATACGCTGGGGCATACGCTGACGGCGCTGGATGTGCAATTATCCTTGTGTACGCACCTTCCGATTGAAAAAGAGGCGCAGCGGGATGCCATTATTGAACGGGCTGGCGCTTTGGTACGCAGCGGTTTGAGCGATTTGCGCCGCGCTGTCAAAGCGCTCAAGCCCGCCGTGCTGGAAACGCTGACCCTGAGCGAAGCGCTCAAAGCGCTGATTCATAATTTTCACTCCAAAAACGACCTCCGCATCGCATTCCGGATGGATGGTGAAGTCTATACGCTGCCGCAATCGCATACCCTGCTGCTTTATCACGGCGCTACGGAAGCGCTGACCAATGTCCTGCGCCATGCCCCCGCTGCCGCCTCGGTGGATATGCATCTATGTTTCAACGCATCCAGCGTGAATCTCACCATCAGCAATGCATTGCTGCCCGAAGCGGATAAGACTGACAATCCGAAGGCCGATGTTTTGCAAGGTGCCGGCACCGGCCTGAAAAGCCTGGCCGAGCGGGTTCATGATCTGGCCGGTCATTTTACAGAGGGCGCGGATGCAGAGGGTGATTTTGTCGTCGTAATTGAACTACCTGTGGTATGATCGTAGGAAAAGCCTGTGGCACGAAGCCAGATAGGCTACCCTAGTCTCTTACGAAAAATATCTCGTGCAACTCTGCACAAGAATTAAAATCATAAAATCAAAAGACTCTCACCACAGAGTACACAGAGAGCACAGAGGAGGTCAAAATCTTCATGTTTTGGTTTTCTCTGCTTTTCCTCTGTGATCTCTGTGTACTCTGTGGTTCAAGATTTTCCTGTTTGGTTCCGGCTATGCTGGGTTAGTGGATTGCGTGACATTTCCTTTGCTTGTTAAAGGCGGGTAAACACAGGGGTTTACCCCTACGGTGAGGCGGTTCCTGCCTCGTTCCGTTTGCCTTTGACTCTGCATTCTCAATCCTAAATTCAAAAGTCACGGTTTTACCCATGACTGGTCATGGGTAAAACCCGTGACTTTTTCAGAAAAACCGTGGCTTTTATAGGCCATATGGCACTAGGCAAGCGCAATTCATTGGAATTGCATTGCGCTCATGAAACCTGCCGATGCCGATTATCAATCATTTATAGTTCGCATCTGGCGAGAAGATAAGGCGAAAGCCAGCGCCGATGACGATGGCTGGTCGCGCGCTTCCAAAGATGGCTGGTTGTTCCAGTTGGAGGATATCGCCAGCGGCGATGCGCGCTACTTCCATGACATCGCTGAACTGGCCGGTTATGTGGATGACAAGCTCAAAACAGATGCGCAATAAACAGGACAGGGAACTTTGTAGAACACGAATATTCTCAGGGAGGATAAAACCATGTTAAAAAAACAAGCAAAATTTTCAATCTCAATATTACTGCTGGGCTGCATGCTTGGCATGGCCGACCCGGCCGGGGCGGCTACGATCACTGTCACGGCCAATGCGCCGGACGTGCTGGATGCAGCGCCGGGCACGGGCAACTCCTCATGCTCACTGCGAGAGGTAATTATGAATCTCAATGCCGGGGCAGACACCTATGTGGACTGTACGCATACGGGCGCCGCCTACGGAACTGCCGACACCATCACCCTGCCGGCGGGCACTTATACCAATGCTATTACGGGGTTTGATAATCTGAACGCCAAGGGCGATCTGGACATCGCCAAATCCGTCATCATCAACGGTCCTGCCTTCACACCCCCGGCAACACCGTCGGCCATCATTGATGGCGGCGGCGTCACTGTTGGTCGCGTTCTCCACCTCGGGACCCCGGGCATCACGGTCAGCATCAACAACGTCACCATCCAAAATGGTAATGCCACTGTTGGCGGCGGTGGGGGTGATGGCATCTTCAGCGCTGCCACGTTGAGCATCAATAACTCCATCATCCAGAACAATGGCACCAGTGGCGACGGCGGCGGCATCTATTGCTGGAGCGGATCGGTAACCGTTGATAACACCACGATTTCGGGCAATGGGAGCGGATCCGGAGGAGGTGTGTATCTGAAAAGTGGCAGCTGCACGGGGGGGCTAACCGTCCGGAACAACTCCCATATCGATAATAATACTGCCAATGCGGTTGGCGCGGGCGGCGGCGGCATTCTCACGTTCTCTGACCCCGTGACCATCACCAACTCCACCGTCTCGAACAATACAAGTGGAACCAATGGCGGCGGCATTGGCGTTTTTAGCAGTACAGGAACTCTGACCATCACCAGTTCGACCATCAACGGGAATACAGGCATTGTGGGCGGAGGTATTAACACCCAGGGCAATGCGACAATCCACAGCTCCACCATCTCGAACAATACCGCAGGCAACTTTGGCGGCGGCATTGAAGCCGGTACCCAGCCGAGAACCCTGATTATTGACGATTCCATCGGTACCGGCTCCACCATCAGCGGCAATACCGCAGGACTTTCCGGCGGCGGCATCGCGAGCTTCTTCTCCACAGCTACCACCATCAACGCTACCACTATCAGCGGCAATACCACCACCACAGGCAGCGGCGGCGGCATTAGCAGCAACGGTCTGCTTACCGTCACCAATTCCACCATCAGCGGCAATACTGCGCCCGGCACGAGTGGCTCAGGCGGCGGTATTTTCAACACCGATAGCACAGCGAAGATAAGCAACACCACCATCAGCGGCAATACGGCGACTTCCAGTGGCGGTGGCATCAATCATCGCTTTGGCTTTGCCGGGGGAATCCTCGACCTCACCAACTCAACAGTCAGCGGCAACAGCGCCACAGCCGGTTCCGGCGGTGGCATTATCGCGAATTCCACCCTGAACATCACCAATTCCACCATCACGAAAAATTCGGCTACAAACGTGGGCGGCGGTATCAATGTGGTTGGTACGGTCAATCTGAAGAACACCATCGTCGCCAACCAGACCCTCGGCGCTGATTGCAGCGGCGTCCCATTGACCAGCAGCCTGAACGATCTGGACAGCGACGGCAGCTGCGGCGTCGCCACGACAGCCGCCAACGCCCTGCTTGGCCCGCTGGCCGCCAACGGCAGCCCCATTCTATCTTTCACTCACACCCTGTTGACCGGAAGCCCGGCTTTTGATATCGGTGACGCCGTTACATGCGCCGATGCCGCCACCGTCAATAGCCTCGATCAGCGCGGCCTGCCCCGTCCGCAGGGAGTCGGTTGTGACATCGGCGCAGTTGAGGCCAACCATCAGCCTCAACCCACTGCACCGGATATTCTCAATCTCAATCTCAATCTGAACGCTGGTAATCCAGGCACCAGCCAGGTTTCCCATCACGATCCGGATACGGTCAATCCGGGCAATATCTGGGTCTATTCTGTGCGACAGCGCCAACAAATGGCACAGCGACAGTGAGCGCTACCGGTCTTGCCAGTTACACGCCGAATGTCGGCTGGGTCGGACCGGACAGTTTTGTCATCAAGGTGCAGGATGACGGTGTCTTGCCACTATCGGGCACGGTGACGGTCTTTGTCAGGGAGGTGAACCGAGCCCCGGCGCCAACCGCACCAGCCATCACCACTAATGAAGATACAGCCGGTGCCAGCCAGATTGCCCCGAATGATCCGAATGTGGGCGATACGCACACCTATACGGTGACAACGGCTCCGGCCAATGGCGGGGTTGTCGTGGATGCGGCAGGGCGGGCCACCTACACGCCGAATCTCAACTTCAATGGCGCGGACAGTTTCACCGTCAAGGTGACTGATAATGGTACATCACCGCCAAACCTGTTTGCTTCGGTGACTATCAATGTCACCATAAATGCGGTCAATGATGCGCCTGCGCCGACTGCGCCGACCATCACCACCAACGAAGATACGGCGGGCACCAGTCAGGTGACGCATAACGACCCGGATGTGGGCGACACTCACGCCTATACGGTAACAACGGCTCCGGCCAATGGCGGGGTTGTCGTGGATGCGGCAGGGCGGGCCACCTACACGCCGAATCTCAATTTCAATGGCGTGGATAGTTTTATTGTCACCGTCACCGATGCCGCCGGAGCTACGGGCGCGGTGACCATCAACGTAACGATAAATCCGGTCAATGACGCGCCTGTGCCGACTGCGCCAGCCATCGTCACCAACGAAGATACGGCGGGTACCAGCCAGGTGGCGCATAACGATCCGGATGTGGGCGATACGCACACCTATGCGGTGACAACGGCTCCGGCTAATGGCGGTGTAGTTGTTAATGCGGCGGGCCTGGCCACTTATACGCCGAATCTTAACTTCAATGGCGCGGACAGTTTTGTGGTTACGGTCACCGATGCTGCCGGAGCTACCGGCGCAGTTACCATCAACGTCACGGTGAATGCGGTCAATGATGCGCCTGTGCCGACTGCGCCTGCGATCACGGCAAATACTGGCGCGGCTGCCTCAAGTCAGGTTGCACATCACGATCCGGATGTCGGTGATACCCATACCTACGCAGTGAGCACTGCTGCCGCGCACGGAACGGTATTGATAAATGCAGCAGGGCTAGCCACCTATACATCGAATGTCGGCTTTAGCGGCGCAGATAGTTTTGTGGTCAGGGTCACCGATGCTGCCGGCGCTACGGGCGTAGTCACAATTCATGTTACCGTGAATGCGATTGCAATATCAGGCGGAGGAGGCGGTTGCGTGATCAGCTCCACCTCGTCATTTGATCCCGTAATGCTATTGATATTGCTGATGTCGGGCGTTTATCTACTGAGAAAACGACATGGCATGAACAAGGTATGATCCGTCGTCCATATGAGTGCCGACATGGAGTGTAGTGGTCGAGTAAAAGTGTAGGGATCGAAGAGAGGTCATGCTGCCTGTGGCAGCGCTTGCTGAACAGCCTGTTGCCTTAAATCCTGATATAAATCATCCGGAATATTACGAAGTGTTAGTGCAGCCACCAGTCTCCTTTGATATCACAGTAACACCATTATGCATTCAATGATGATGGCGAAATAAAAGTCAAGACTCTTGCCATTCTGCCACCGTCAACCTAGAAGCCAACCATGGCAATCAAATCTACCATCTTCAAAGCTGAGCTTCAGATCACCGACATGGATCGCAATTATTATTACGATCACGCCCTGACCATTGCGCGGCATCCATCGGAAAACGATGCACGCATGATGTTGCGTATTCTGGCTTTCGCCCTCAATGCCCATGAACGGCTCGCATTCACCAAAGGTTTAAGCAGCGATGATGAGCCCGATCTATGGCAAAAAAGCCTAAGCAATGAAATCGAGTTATGGATCGACCTGGGGCTACCTGATGAAAAACGTCTGCGCCGCGCCTGTGGCCGAGCCGATCAGGTTATTATCTACACCTACAATCGAACCGGCGCAGAGGCATGGTGGCAAAAAATGCAGGGGAAAGTGCAACGTTTTTCCAACCTGAGAGTATTCCACATCGACGATGCCACGCTTGCCGCACTGGCCGAATTCAGCCAACGCAGCATGCAGTTACAGTTTACCATCGCTGATGGCGTCACCCTGCTTTCCGATGGCGAACAATCGTTGGAAATCACCCCAACCTCGACCAACATCTAATGGGTGTCCGTATCGATAAATGGCTGTGGGCAGCCCGTTTCTTCAAAACGCGCGGTTTAGCGACCGAGATGGTCAGCGGCGGCCATGTGCAACTCAACGGTGAACGCGTCAAAGCTTCCAAAGCCGTTCAAATCGGCGATACATTACATATCCAGCGCGGGCAGGAGCTATTCATCGTCACCGTTAGCGGACTGGCTGAAAAGCGTGGTTCTGCCGCCATTGCGCAAACGCTGTATCAGGAAAGCGAGCAGAGCATCATGGCGAGGGAAGAGCAGCGCCAGCAACGCAAGCTGAACAAATCCCCGGCTCCGGACAAACGCCCGGATAAAAAAGCCCGTCGACATATTATCCGTTTCGTTAAAAGAGATCATTGAGGCTATGCATTGAAATAAACATCTAATGATGTATTATTTGATGTATCAATTCGTAAGCGGGAGTTTTTATATGCGTACAACTTTAAACTTAGATGATGCATTGATTGAAAAAGCATTCCTCCTGACCGGCGTAAAAGAAAAGTCCGCTTTGGTTCGCGAAGGATTGAAAGCGCTGGTCGAACGGGAAAGCGCCCGCAGGCTGGCGCAACTGGGCGGCTCAGAACCTGAACTGGATATGATTCCACGTCGCCAAAGCTGAAACAGCCTTGATTCTTGTCGATACCTCCGTCTGGATTGACCATTTTCGCAAGCGGGAACTAGCGCTTGAAAGGCTGCTTGAAGCCGGAAGGGTTTTCATCCACCCGTTTATTATCGGAGAACTGGCATGTGGCAATATAAAACATCGTGAAACTATTTTGTCTTTGCTAAAAGACCTGCCAGCAGCAACGCTCGCAACACATGACGAAACCCTTCTATATATTGAAAAAAACGCCTTGATGGGTAGAGGCATCGGCTATATTGATATCCATCTTCTCGCCTCTGTTGCCTTGAGCGATGGACGCGGTCTGTGGACGCGGGATAAACGCCTGCATATCGTCGCTGAACATATGGGCAGAGCATGGGCGGAAACATGCGCCCTATCATAAAGATGATATGACAAACTTTGAGGAACAAACATGAATAACGCCGAAGCCATTCAACATTTGCAACAATCCGATCAATACCGGGTGATTGAGCGCCTGCATGCGCCTGAACGCTATTGGCAGGGTGAGCCTAAGACCCCGCGCATTGGTATTGTCATTGATACCGAAGCTACCGGACTGAATACGGTCAGGGATAAAATCATTGAACTTGGTTTTGTGGCTTTTGAATATGATGCCGGTTCCGGGGTGATCTACAAAATCCTGCATACCTATGATGAATTCGAAGACCCCAATGAGCCACTTAGCGATATCGTCAAACAGATTACCGGCATCACAGATGACATGGTCAAAGATCAGCATCTGGATGATGACACGGCCAATACATGGCTGGAAAAAGCTGATTTAATCATTGCCCACAACGCTGCTTTTGATCGCCAGATGCTGGAACGTCGGCTACCTATCGTCAGCAAGGCCAACTGGGCTTGCACATTCAATGATATTGCCTGGATGGATGAAGATATTTCCAGCCTGAAACTCGATTACATTGCCTATAAACTCGGTTTCTTTTTCGACGGGCATCGTGCGGTCAATGATGCCCAGGCGACGCTGCATATATTGACCCGCGCCATGCCCAATTCGGGCAAGTTGACCATGGCGAACTTACTGGCTGGCGCACGCGAAAAAAGCCGTCGATTTTTTGCCTTCCGTGCTCCGTTTGAAAAGAAGGACGATCTGAAAGCGCGCGGTTATCGCTGGTTGCCAGACTTCGAATATCTGGGCAAAAAAGGCGTCTGGAGCATGTCCGTTCCCGAAGCTGATATCGAAGAGGAACAGCAATGGCTCACCGACAGCATTTATAGCGGCAAAACGCCGCAGTTCATCTATAAAGACATCACCGCTGTAGATCGCTTTTCCAAGCGGGAATTTAAAGCTGACTGATGTTAGAAATCACCGGATCAGTCGCCATCCCCGATGACGAAATCGACATGCACGCCATCCGCGCCCAGGGCGCTGGCGGCCAGAACGTCAATAAAGTGTCCAGCGCCATTCACCTGCGCTTTGATATTCATGCATCATCATTGCCGGATCTGTACAAAACCCGCTTATTGCAACGCGGCGACCAGCGCATCAGCAGCGACGGCGTAATCACCATCAAAGCCCAGCAATTCCGTAGTCAGGAGCAGAACAGAGCGGATGCGCTGAATCGCTTGAAGGAACTCATCAAAGCGGCAGGCATTGTGCCAAAAAAACGCCGACCAACCCGTAAATCGCGAGGCTCCATCAAACGGAGACTGGAAAGTAAAAACAAACGCGGACAGATAAAATCACTCAGAAAGAAAGTGGATGAATCAGGAACTTAACCCGGATTTTTCATAAATACTGATCTGCCCAGCCTGATGGCAGGCGAACACGTATTGGCAAATGGCCGCAAAAAATCATATCAGTTGCTCTCACTGCCATTATATATGGCCGGGCAAGTGCGCAGGCTTATCGCGCCGAACGGATCACTTTTGGGTAAATAGCGGGCGAGGGAAAGAATGGATTACCGGACGCGACGTTTTGGGCTTGTGCTGTATCTCTGACTGTTCGTCTATGCTGTTAGGTTTTATCATCATCAACTCCTGTCGTATCAAAACAGGGCGAATCATCATCCATTACGCCAGACAGACAGTGACCAACCTCACATCAAGATAGCAGTAGCGAAATCTCGTCATCCATGTGCCAGACTTTTCGTTTCACCATGATGGCAAGGAATCGCGCATCATTCACCCAGCCGGACAACCAATGTTGTAAACGCGCCATCGGTAGTGCTTCAAAAGCCGATCTGTCCACCGCTGCAAACTGGCGTACAAAAGGAAACAGGGCGACATCGGCCATCGAGGCCGAATCGCCAAATAAGAACACCGATTGAGTGAGTCTCTGTTCAAGTGCTGCCAGGACATCGCAAGCCTGCCGGAAATGGGTTTCGCCATTCTGTTCGCCATAGCGCTCAGGATATTTGTAACGATCCAGATGATACTTGAAATGGCTGTCATTCTGCTCGATCAACTGCAGCATGGCTGAATGATCCGGCTGCAACCAGCCTGCCGGGTCGTTCTGTATCAGCGCCCATGCCATGATATCCAGGCTCTCATCAATCACGCGCCCGTCCGGTAGCCGCAACGCCGGCACCGTCGCTTTGGCTGAAATTCCCCGCAATGCCTGCGGTTTATCCTTCAAATCTACCTCGCGGACTTCACACTGTATGCCAGCATCATGCAGTGCCATACGCGCCCGCATGGCATACGGGCAACGGCGAAAACTGTATAGAACCGGATATGCGCTCAATTTAATGCTCCGGGAACAGCCAGCGTAAAAGCCGGAATCGGCGCATCAAAATAACGTCCATCCTCGCCCAGCATCACATAACTGCCCTGCATGCAGCCGACATTGGTTTCCAGCACGCAAAAACTGTTGTAATAATGTTCATCGCCAGGAGCCAGAATCGGCTGTTCGCCGATCACGCCATCGCCACGTACCTCAATGGTTTTGCCATTTGCATCGCTGATAAGCCAGTGGCGTGAAATCAGTTGTACCGTCTGCTCGCCCCGATTTTGGATACTGATGTAATAAATAAACACAAAACGATCCTGCTCCGGTTCGGAATGTTCGGGTGCATACTGCGGTTTTACGGTCACAATGATCGGGCACTGGTCGCTCACGCTTACCTCCCAAACCCGCATAGCCGGAACCAAACAGGAAAATCTTGAACCACAGAGTACACAGAGAGCACA
>CAZDFL010000002.1:23482-28642 GCA_964504835.1 uncultured Zetaproteobacteria bacterium | reverse complement strand
TTGCCAACATTACTCAGCGAGCATGATGTTGAAGCTATTCTGTCAGCGCCCGACACACGAACACCGTTCGGCTTGCGCGATCGTTGTATGCTGGAAATGCTCTATGCCACCGGGCTAAGGGTCAGCGAACTCACCGGCTTGCAACTGGCCCATGTCGATATGGCGGCGGGGTTGGTGCGCGTAATCGGTAAAGGGAACAAGGAGAGGCTGGTGCCATTCGGCGAAGAGGCAGCGCGCTGGTTGCATGACTGGTTAAAGATACGTCCAGCCGAACCGGCTACACCTTTTCTGTTTCCGGGTCGGGCTGGCCGCGCCATGAGTCGGCAAAATTTCTGGCTCAGGCTGAAACAGTATGCCCTGCTTGCCAATGTTTCACCGTTACCGTCGCCGCATACCTTGCGTCATGCCTTTGCCACCCATTTGCTCAATCACGGCGCAGATTTGCGTGCCGTGCAGATGTTGCTTGGCCATGCCAATATCACCACGACCGAGATTTATACGCATGTCACACGGGCCCGCTTGCATGAACTGGTCAATCGTTCGCATCCGCTCGGTACAAAATCTTAGGTATTTTATTGGCATCTTTGTTAGCTTTGCGACCGGCTTGAGACGAACGGATAATTATCCACAATGAGGATTTATCAACATGGCGGAAAAAAAGATAGAAGAAGCACCAAAAATACCCTGTTTCTCACCCGGTCTGGCTGGCATACCGGTCGCTGAATCGGCCGTATCCTTTGTCGATGGAAAGCGCGGCCATCTGGAATACCGAGGCATCGACATTGAACAACTGGCCGAGTACTCCTCCTTTGAGGAAACAGCATGTTTGCTACTCAATGGCAATTTACCGACAGCTTCAGAGCTGGCTTCGTTTAATGAAGAAATGTGTCATCACCGGCGGATCAAATTTCGCATCCGCGATATGATGAAATGTTTTCCTGAATCGACGCACCCGATGGATTCCTTGCAAGCGACTGTGGCAGCACTCGGCATGTTTTATCCCTTCCCAAAATCACTGGAGGGTAAGCTTGATGTGGAAACAGTGCATCGGGTGTGCGTTAATCTTATTTCTAAAATGCCCGCACTGGTGGCAGCTCATGCCCGCATGCGCCACGGTGATGATCCGATTGCGCCACGCGATGATCTCTCCCATGCGGCAAATTTCTACTACATGCTGACCGGCAATGATCCGGACACGCTGACCGAACGGATTATGGATGTAGCGCTGATTGTGCATGCCGAACACACCATGAATGCCAGCACCTTCTCAACGCTGGTGGTGGCTTCAAGCCATGCCGACCCCTATACCTCAATCAGTGCAGGCATTGGATCGCTCTCCGGCCCCTTGCATGGCGGCGCCAATGAGGATGTATTAAAAATGCTCGATGAAATCGGCACCGTCGATGCTGCCGAGGCATATCTGCACGGCAAACTGGAACGCAAAGAGAAGATTCCCGGCCTCGGCCACCGCGTCTATAAAACCAAAGATCCGCGTGCCACCCTGCTGCAAAAATTATATGTTGAGTTGACCGAAAGGATGGGCTCTGATCCCACCTACGAAATCGCCAGCCGCATTGAGGAATTGTCCAAACAAACCCTGGGCAAGAAGGGTATTTGCCCGAATGTCGATTTCTATTCCGGCATCGTTTACCGTAAACTGGGCATTCCGACTGACCTGTTCACACCGATTTTCGCTGTCGCTCGCGTGGTTGGTTGGCTGGCACACTGGAAGGAACAACTGGGGCATGGACGCATTTACAGGCCACAGCAGATTTACACCGGCCAGCATGGCCTGTCCTATATCCCCATGGCAGAACGTGATTAGAATTACTCTGGCGCTTACTCTGGCGCTGGTGAATTATCCGAGAAAAGCGCTAACATGCGCGCCATAAAATTAAACGAGGTGAACCCATGACCGTAGCAACAGCACGTCATATTCTGGTAGATAGTGAAGAAAAATGTCTGGAACTGAAAAGTGTAATCGAAGGCGGCGAAGATTTCGCTGACATCGCACGCATCAACTCCAGTTGCCCATCCAGCCGCAGTGGTGGCGATCTGGGAGAATTCGGCCCCGGCATGATGGTGCCTGAGTTTGATGAGGTGGTTTTCTCAGCTGAACTCAACACCGTACAAGGCCCGGTAAAAACCCAGTTTGGCTATCACCTGCTGGAAGTCACCAGCCGCAGCTAAAGCCTATTGGTACTGACTCGCCACCGTAACAGGTGGCGTACTCTACTCCCAAAATCCATGCGTGATGGGATATCTTCTATCGCGACCAAAAGCGCGTTCGGTGATTTTTATGCCCGGCGGAGCCTGACGGCGTTTGTATTCGGCCAGTTGTAACATACGCACCACGCGTTTGACTACGGCGCGATCGAAACCGCGCGCGGCAATCTCTTCCACACCAAGTCGCTCCTCGATATTGGCGGCAAGTATCGCATCGAGCACATCATAATCGGGTAGAGAGTCTGAATCTTTCTGATCCGGTCTGAGTTCGGCGGATGGTGGTTTGGTGATCGTATTTTCCGGAATGATTTCACGCTCCCGATTCAGCCAGCGGCACAACGCAAATACGTCGGTTTTATAAACATCCTTGAGCATGGCAAAACCGCCAGCCATATCGCCGTACAAGGTGGCGTAACCCACTGCCATTTCCGATTTGTTGCCGGTGGTCAATACCATGCGCCCGGTCTTGTTGGAAATCGCCATCAGCAGCAAACCACGCATGCGCGCCTGAATATTTTCCTCGGTGATATCCGGCTCCGATTTGCCCCATGCCGCAAAGGTATCGGCCAGAGTGGACTCGACTGCCGTAACACCTTCAGCAATCGGCAGGGTAATCGCTTTTATGCCCAGATTCTCGACCAGTGCCTCGGCATCGGTAATGGAATGATCACTGGAATAGCGCGATGGCAGCAATACCCCCAACACATTTTCAGCCCCCAGCGCCTCTACCGCAATCGCCGCCGTCAGCGCCGAATCAATGCCACCGGAGAGGCCAATCACCACCTGATTGCACCCGTTGCGCAGCACATAATCGACCACGCCCATGACCAGCGCCCGGTGAATTTGTTCAATCGGTTCAGGCAACGCGGCAATTTCCATGTTGCCTGCCAAGCCCAGATCAATGATGCCCTGCCAAGTTTCGAATAATGGCGCCCGCGCAATCAGATTACCCTCGCTATCGGCGACATGGGAACCACCGTCAAAGACAATTTCATCCTGTCCTCCAACTGGATTCACATAGACCAGCGGTACTGCAAATGCCCGCGCCCGACGCTGAACCAGCGCCTCGCGCTGACTCTGTTTGCCGACATGAAATGGCGATGCATTCAGATTCAGCCACACATCGCAGGCCAGATCAGCCTGTTTCTGTGCCAATTCGTCATGCCAGAGATCTTCACATACGCTGATGCCGAGCTTCCAGCCGTTGACTTCAAACAGACACGGTTCGCTGTTACCCGACTCGAAATAACGGCGCTCGTCAAAGACACCGTAATTGGGCAGAAACTGTTTATCATAGATACCGACGAGCTTGCCGCAACGCGCCAGCATCACACTATTCCTGAGCACATCACCGTCACGGCGCGGCGCGCCGAACACCACGCAGCAATTGCGACTGGCAGATACGACAGCTTCGATGGCTGCTTCCACCTCATCCATAAATGCAGGACGTTTCAATAAATCTTCCGGCGGATAGCCGGTCACGGCCAGTTCAGGCAGAACCACCACATCACACAGCTTATGCTCTGCCGCCTGCATGGCATCATGAATCAGCCGTACATTCGCGCTTAAATCACCGACACGCGGCGCAATCTGGGCAATCAGTATTTTCATCTATCTACTCCAGCCATTGATATCTGTATGGCCCACAGCCATACCGGCATAATGTGAATAACGCCCTCTTCCACATCCACAATCTCACGTTCTTCCAGTGTTAATATAACACCTTCGCTTAAACCAGTTTCCTGCATGGCTGCGCCTATCGCTCTTAATTCCCGTTGCCGCGTTGTTTTCTCATGCATATGCAGAGCCACCTGATAAAGCGCTCGCTCCCCTGCATGATCCGTACTGATAAAGTCCACCTCATAACCGTCGGCGCTTTTATAATAAGCCAGATCCAATCCCATCCGGCGCAGCATGATGAAGACGATATTTTCCAGCAGCCGACCCGCATCCATCATCGGTTTATGCGCAAATGCATTGGCCAAGCCTGAATCAATGCAGTAAACCTTGCGCGGATTAACCCGCCTGACCCGCTCCGAAAGACTATAAACGGGAATCGCGTAGACCAGATATGCATCGATCAGATATTCCAGATATTGATGCAGGGAATCCTTGCTGCACGATATCCCTTGCGACTTCAAATCACGATAAAATTTATTCACACTGAACAAGGTGGCAGGCGAAGCTAATAAATGCCGGATCAAACAACGTAGCGGCAGTATATGCATCACCCGATGGCGCTCCACCACATCCCGCAGAATCACCACATCAACATATTCCTGCAAAATCCGCAGCCTGTATTCATCGCCAATCGTCTGAATCTCCGGGAACCCGCCAATCCGCATATAGCGGAGAAATCGATTTTCCAACCATGCCCTCTGGCTTCGCCCCGGTCGCAGGGTGGGATGCCATGCGCTATCTTCATGCCGCAATGACTCCGTAAAACTAAAAGGAAATATCTCCGTACTTATTGATCGCCCACGCAACCCCGTTGCAATCTCACGACTTAACAGTTTAGCCGATGATCCACTCACAACAAACTGAATATTTTCAGTATCGACAAGACGCCGCAGATAAGATTCCCAACCGGGTATATTCTGAATTTCATCAAAAAAGAAATAACAGCGCCGCTCTCGATACTCGGGAAACAACCTGTAATACGTCTCATGAATAAGACCTGGATCCGCCGCCTGCAACGGCAATAAACGCTCATCATCGAAATTGATATACAACATCGCTTGCTTGGGCTCGCCTTGATCCAGATACTGTTGCATGGACTGATACAGATAAAACGTCTTGCCCGTTCTACGCATGCCAATCACCGTATCAATCTTCCCGCTCAGGGCAGGCAGCACGGCTTCACGAGCTGTTATTTCCGGCAGCGGCCTCTCATGAAAATCCGCAATGATGTGCTCGATTAAAATATTCATCCGG
>CAZDFL010000002.1:0-23382 GCA_964504835.1 uncultured Zetaproteobacteria bacterium | reverse complement strand
CAGCGGCCTCTCATGAAAATCCGCAATGATGTGCTCGATTAAAATATTCATCCGGGTATTCTATCCTTTCAATAAGGATAAATAAAGAGAAATCTATCCTTTATAAAAGGATAAATACACCTTAAAAATCCAGCTCGCGCCAATCGCCCTCACAATCTTCTACATAATCGATATAAGTGCGATTCCATTCCATTCGATCACCAAGCGCCGTCAATAACGCCAAAGCGTGGCACAAACATCGCATCACCGTAGGAATAAAAACGGTAACCGTTTTCTTTGGCATGTTCATAAGCGGATAACACGCGCTGGCGTCCAGCCAATGCCGACACCAGCATAATCAATGTCGATTTGGGTAAATGGAAATTGGTCAGCAGCGCATCAACCATACAAAAGCGGTAGCCCGGACTGATAAAAATAGACGTTCTGCCTGCCCCAGCCTGTAACTCGCCACCTTGACCCGCAGCTTCCAGCGTGCGCAAGCTGGTCGTGCCGACAGCCACCACACGCCTGCCCTCGGCTCTGGCGCAGTTCACTATCACCGCCGTTTCTTCAGGAACGATATATGCCTCTTCATGCATGATATGGTCATCCAGATTGTCCACCTGTACCGGCTGAAACGTGCCGGGGCCGACATGCAGCGTGACATGAGCGAATACGGCACCGGCACCCTGCATGGCCGCCATCAGCTCTGCGGTTAAGTGCAAACCGGCTGTCGGTGCCGCAACAGCACCGGCGTGGCGGGCGAATACAGTTTGATAACGGGCTTTATCCGCTTCGGTATCGGGACGATTAATATAAGGGGGCAGCGGCATATGGCCAACCGAATCAATGGCGGCGGCTACATCCTCAGCAATCAGACGCACGTTGATATCCTTGCCATCGCGGCTCAATACCTGGGCGGAAAATGTGTCGGAGAATATAATCTGCGTGCCCGGCTTCAACGGCTTGTTGGCCTTGCCCCATGCATGCCAGACATTGGTTTCACCGGCGGGTTCCAGCAATAAGACTTCAACTTTCCCGCCACTTTCTTTTTGCCCGATCAGTCGCGCTGGAATCACTTTGGTGTCATTCAACACCCAGACATCGCCGGGCTGCACCAGCTTGGGTAAATCACGAATCATGGTATCAATAATAGCCTCGTTCGATTCACTCAGGCATAGCAGACGGGAGGCATCCCGTTGCTGTAGCGGTTGTTTGGCAATGAGGTGGTCGGGTAAAATAAAATCAAAATCGCTGACTTGCATGGGCGAAACCCTACGCACGACCCGGAGCAATGAAAACGACTCAGCTAGTCAGAGTGCATCACCTCATAGAGTGCAGCTTTCAGGGCTTTGGCCTTGAACGGCTTTTGAAGGAACGCATCAGGTCGATCACCCCTGATCAACGCGCCAGCTTCGATTTCTGAATAACCGGACACAATAATAATCGGCACCCTGGCATCCACTTCACGCATGCCTGCCATTGCATCGACACCGCCCATGATCGGCATGGTCATATCCAGCAGCACGGCGACAAGATTGCCATGCTGTTTGCTGAATACTTCCAGACCTTCTTTGCCATCTTCTGCCGTAATGACATCAAAATTCATTTTCTCGACAAACGATTTGGCCACATTGCGTACGCGCAAATCATCATCGACCACCAGTACTTTGCCGTCACCTCGCCACGCATCCACTTCGACCGTGCTAACTACCTGTTCGCTGACCGACTGCGTGGTGGCGGGTAAATAGACCCGGAATGCCGTACCCTTGCCGGGCGTGCTAAACACCTGCAGCGCACCATGATGGCCGCGTACAATGCCGAGCACCGCAGATAAGCCTAAACCACTGCCGGTTTCCTTGGTGGTAAAAAACGGATCGAAAATCTTGTCCTGCATCTCTTTACTCATGCCACAGCCGGTATCCCGCACTTCGAGAATGACATATTCATCTTCTGGCAATTCCGAACCGTTGTACAGTTTAGCCAACTGCTCGCGCGCCATTTTTCTGACGCCGCTGGAAACCTTGATGTCTCCGCTGGCGCTACCAATCGCATCGGCGGAATTGACAATGAAATTCAGAATTAACTGCTGAATCTGGGCGGTATCACCTTCAATACCGGGCAAATCACTTTGCAGTTTTATTTTCAGGGCGATATTGCTGCGCACCGAAGCGCGAATTAACTTGCCCATCGTCTTGACCATCTCATTGAGATTGATCACCCGCATCTCATAACTGCCCTTGCCGGCATAGGCCAACATCTGCTTGCATAATTCAGCCGCATTATCGCAAGAGCCGACAATATTATCAATATGCCCGACCACCGCCGGTTTATCATCCAGCTTGCCTCTGGCCAGTTCGGCATTACCCAGAATCGCGGTCAACAGATTATTGAAATCATGCGCAATTCCACCGGCCAGTACACCAAGCGATTCGAGCCGCTGGGCATGCTCAAGTTGCGCTTTCAGATGATGATGTTCGACGTCATATTCTTTCTGTTCGCTGACATCCTCCGCCGTAACCAGAAACGCCTGCTTGCCTTCATGTTTTACCGGGCTGGAATGGAGTTTCACGATAATCTGTTCGCCATTTTTTCTCAGCAAGCGCTCCTCAATCACCGGTGCGGGTCTGCCTGTTTTGGCCATGCTTTCAATGCGTTGCCTGATTTGCTCATGGTCATCGCTGTGCAGGTAATCAAAGATGGAAGTGCCAATCAGCTCTTCCGGGGAATCCGCACCCCACAAACGGGCTGCCTCCGCATTACAATAAATCCACTTGTACTCACTGTGCACACCGAGCGCATGCGGCAAAGCATCCAGCAAGGATCTATGGCTTATTTTACTATCTGACAGTAAGTATTTTTCATGTTTCAGGCTGGTGGCGGTTTCAGACAATCGATCCTGGCTGCTTTCCTGTATTTTTTCGCGCCACAACACGGTATAGATAGCAAGCAAGCTGAAAGCAACATAACCCAGCCCGATATAGACCAGTTTCTGCCATGCCATATCACCCAGCACAGCATTCAACACCACGATCACAATAGCATACAAAATCATCCAGACCAGACCCGTGCGTGAACCGGAGCTCAAACAGGCCACGAATGGAAAACCGAAACTCCAGATAAAACCAATATCACTAAAGCCGCCTTGCAGAAACAGCAGAGAAAATAACACGGCAGGATGGAGAATATATAAATTCTGTTGCAAAAATGGCATATCCTGTTTGGTGACCCACCAATACAGAGCCGCCATCGTACCCACCATGCCAATTTCAAGCTGCCCCAGATCGTAGAGATTCTGGGTAAAATTAATCAGGCTAAATATAAGGACAAAGGGAATCGACACCAGCAACGACAACTGCAACGGATTCATGGTCAGGATAGTATGCCGCATCCCCTGTGGCATCGCATTATCTGTCATCAATACATTCCCATTTGCCCATACACAGTTTATAGCAAAGTACAGGTGTTTTGTAAATGCATCTCTCAGGCATGATCGTTTTATTCACCCCATACCTCCCTCACAATGGCCATCAATGCCTCCGGTGAATAAGGCTTCTGAATAAATCCTGCCAGTCCCTGACCGACAAAGCGACTGGTAGCATCCAGTTCATTATAACCGCTGGACAATATTACTTTCACATCCGCATTGATGCGGCGCAGTTCACGAAAACATTCTTTACCATCCATTTTCGGCATGGTCATATCCATCAATACGCCGACGATCTCCTGCTGATGCTGACGATACACCGCCAGCGCATCCACACCATCTTCAGCAGTCAACACCGAAAAACCCATATCCTCCAGCATCATCGACGCAACTTCCCGGATGGTCTCTTCATCATCCACCACCAGTATCACACCACTGGGCTGCCATTGACCCGGCACAACAAGCTGGTTGGAGGCTTGCTCCAGACTCTCGCTGGCAACAGGAAATAGTATCTTGAAGGTCGTACCTTTGCCTGCTTCGCTATATACCCGCAGCGCGCCGTGATGGCCGCGCACTATGCCCAGCACCGCACTCATACCAAGGCCGCGACCGGTAAATTTGGTTGTAAAAAACGGATCAAAAATTTTTCGGATAATTTTGGCATCCATGCCACAACCGGTATCGGATACCTCAACGAACACATAACGCCCTTCCGATGGCGTATCCCCTGAAACTGTCTGCTTTAAATACCTGGCATCAGCATGCATCACGCCGGTTGAAAAAGAAATCACACCGCTTTTATCGCCAATCGCTTCATTGGCATTGGTAATCAGATTCAGAATCACCTGTTGCAACTGGGCTGCATCGGCCTCCACTACAGGCAGATTTTCAGCCAGGTGATATTTGATAACGACATTTTTCTTGATGGATACCTCCATCAGACGTGTCATCTCTCCAACCAGATCAGACAAATTGATCGCTTTGATGATAAACTGCCCTTTGCCTGAATAGGCCAGCATCTGTTTGCACAGGTCTGCAGCCCGCTGTGTGGATATCTCAATGCGTGACAGGAACTCCTTGGCCGGTGCCGCATCATCCATATTCCTGCCAGCCAGTGCTGCATTACCCATCACGGCAGTCAGAATATTATTGAAATCATGGGCGATGCCTCCAGCCAAAATCCCGAGGCTTTCAAGCCGCTGCACATGCTCCATTTTCTCCTGCTGTTCCGTTTTTTCCCGTTCAGCCTGTACCCTGAATGTCACATCACGAATTACCGCCATCACAACCGGCCGATCATCCTCCATAAACGGAATGCCCTGCACTTCACCATAAAACTCACTGCCATCCATGCGTAAATTTTTCTGCAACATCAAAGAGGCCTGCCGACCCTGAGCAACTTCATCCTGAAGGCGCTGCACAACTTGTGGTCGCATATCGGCGTGCACCCTGTCCAACACCGCCGTACCAATTAGCTCATCTTCCGATGCAGCTCCGAACATCTGTACGGCAGCAGGATTGCAGTAAATCCATTTACCCTCACAATGTACCCCCACGCCATCCGGGATCAGATCAAATAGCATACGGAAACGCT
Organism: uncultured Zetaproteobacteria bacterium; assembly: GCA_964504835.1. GTDB lineage: Bacteria > Pseudomonadota > Zetaproteobacteria > Mariprofundales > Mariprofundaceae > Mariprofundus. The sequence continues at coordinate 18,382 of CAZDFL010000002.1, read as the reverse complement.
TTTCACTTTCGGCTAGACGAACAGCGCCCCGCTGCCTGGAAACAATCAGTGCCAGCAAATAAACCAGCAACAGCAAGCCAAGTAAAATCAGCATCGACTGATTGCTTCTGTTTTCCTCAACTTTTTTGGCGAAATAGTGGTCGTAGGCATCAGATAGCAACATAACGTTTTCCGGGGTACCGCAGGTAATAGCCTGATCGATAGCTTCGAGCACTTGTACCCCATAGGTCAAAATAATCTGAATATGCTGATGTAACTTATCAAAGCCCAGCGCCTTGACCCGTTCTGATTGCTGACGAATCCTGCCTAGAATATCTGTCTGGTCTGGATAGACCTGCCACTGGAAAACATCTCTACTCAGCTGCGTTAACTCCAGTTGCATGCCCGGATGTTTGGCGCTGATCTGGGCACTCAGGGTAGGCAAATAACGCTCCGAATTGGATAGCACGGAAAATGCACTTTTAAACGTGTTGGCGCCTTGTCGCTGCAACTGCAAAGACTGCCGCAGGGCTTGCAGACGCCCTGCAAAGCGATCCCCTTCGGGAATTTCTTTGACCAGCAGGTCGTAAGTGCGTTGCAACTGGCTGATATCACTGGTCAGTTGATCAAAATCAAACATACTATGACTGTAAATCTGAAGCATGGCCTGTTCACTCTCGGCATCAAGCCGATTCAGACTCTCCAGCAGGCCATGCACCCGACTCGGCTCACTGGTATCAAAAGCGCGCACATTCACAAACAGCACTATCAGCAACACCGACAACAGCCCCATCAACAGGACATGAATCTTGAGCGACATGGTTTTCAATGCTGCTCTCCGAGCGTAGCTTGATCAGAAAAATCCAAATGCTTTTTTTCTTCCGGCTCCAGCGATTTCCCCTTATATTCTCCCGGCAGCGCATACAGAAAGCGGATAATGGAACGGATATCATCTGCCGGAATGTCTCGACCCAATTGATATTTGGCCATTGTCCTGATCACCTCAGCCAATGACGCATGCGCGCCATTGTGAAAATAGGGTGCGGTCAATACGGCAAGCCGCAGGGACGGCACCTTGAATCGATGTTTATCCGATTCATCGCCCGTAACATTGAAACGACCCAGACCGGCTTTGTTTTCAAGCCGATGGTCGGCAAAATAATCGTCCATCACACCAAGCGTCTGGAACAGGTTGCCACCAACATTGCGGCCCTGATGGCATGCTGTGCAACCATAGTCCTTGAACAGGGCATAACCCTGCTTTTCCGCCTCCGTGATGGCCGATTCATCGCCTCTGAGATATTGATCAAAGCGTGAGTCCGGCGTTAGCAGCGTACGCTCAAATTCAGCAATGGCCTGCTTGATATTGGTGACCGTGATGCCGCTAGCGTACAGACGGGAAAAATCTTTCCGGTATGTCGAATCAATACGCAGCTTGTTTAATATATCCGGCCACGTTGAATCCATCTCGGCATGGGCTGTCACCGGCCCCTCGATCTGATCCTCCAGTGTGTTAGCCCTGCCGTCCCAGAACTGCACAAAATTCAATGCCGCATTGAATACAGTAGGTGAATTGACCAGTCCTTCCCTGCCATCGACCCCGAACGAATGCTTTAGCCCGTCAGCACCACCTTCTACATTCAGTTCATGACAATGAGCGCAACTGATTGCGTTATCGACAGACAACCGGGTATCAAAAAACAGCTTTTCGCCCAGTGCAGCTTTCGCCTGATTCACCTTGAGGCTGGCAGGTATTGGCTGAATCGGCTCCAGAGACAAATCGACAGCATGAACCCATGTCGGCATGCCCAGAAGAAACACCAGAGCAAGGGTTCGGTATGTCAACACTCGAACCGTCAGCATTCGCATCAATCAATCACGCTAACACCGTCCGGCGTACCCATCAGCACCACATCGGCACCCTGATGTGAAAAGATGCCATTGGTCACGACGCCGGGAATGCTGTTCAATTCATCTTCCAGACCACGCGCATCGGTGATTTTCAGGCCATGCACATCAATAATAACATTACCGTTATCGGTGGTAAAACCTTCACGCACTACCGGGTTTCCACCCTGTTTCCTCGCCACGCCTGCAACCAGCGCCTCGGCCATCGGAATGACTTCAATCGGCAACGGGTATGCGCCGAGATACTCGACCTGCTTGCTGGTATCGACAATGCAGACAAATGAATCGGAAGCCGCCGCCACGATCTTTTCGCGCGTCAGCGCACCGCCACCGCCCTTGGTCAGATTCTTGCCTCCATCGAATTCATCGGCTCCGTCAATATAAACGGATAACGAATCCACCTGTGTCAGCGCCTCATTCAATTCCAGCACAGCAATACCATGCCCGGCCAAGCGCTCGGCAGTCGCTTCTGAACTGGCTACCGCACCGATAATTTCATCTTTCATATCGGCCAGCGCATCAATAAACATATTGGCTGTCGAGCCGGTGCCAACGCCGACTATGGTGCCAGCTTTGACATATTTCAGTGCCGCCTCGGCGACTTTTCGTTTCATTTCATCCTGGGTCATTTTTCCCTCCTTGGGTGTAATTCTCTGTATGCATGGGCAACCTACCGACAAGCCCGCCTTTCGGCAAAGTGGCAGAGACGCTAGCCTCTGCTGCATGCCTGAAACAATAGCCACAAGCGATATCATTCTGAGCATACTGGTTGCGCTGGGTATCCTGCAATTGACCTGGTTTTCGGTGATGATTCTACGCCGGGGTGCGCCGCCGGAAACCATTCAATATGCCATTCCCCCACTCTTGTCCATCTGGGTGCTGATGTGGCCGGTTTATATGGATGCGCGCTGGTTATGGAGTGGTATAGCCACGCTAATGTTGACGGCCATACTGGCAAGCGTGCTGAAATCGCCATTCTGGCAACACCTGCGCATAGCCTGGTCGACGCACAAAATGAATTCGGAGCTGGGCATATATCCCACCCTGCCACTGTTGCCGCTGACTCATTTTCTTACTGCGCTGCTGATTGTCTGCCTGTGGTTTCAACAAATTCCCGAATTTGGTTTTGGCCTGGCGCTGTGCCTGTGTCTGGCCTTTCCTGCCGCCTACTGGATGGATCGTCTGGGTCTGCATAAGCCAGCCTTTATCAAACTCGGCTTTCCCGCCCACCCGGAACAAACACTGATCGGGCATCTGGTGCTCATTATAACAAGTACTGCTTTGTTATGCTGGAGCCTGCATGTTTATCATGGAACCGAATGGACTACGCTGCTGATAGCTACGCTCATTGCCTCCCTGACAGCTTCTGCCACCCGAGCCCTTATGCCCGGCCAGTGGAATGCCCCCACCGCCATGCTGAGCATGGGTTTTGTGATGTGGCTGTTATAGGAACTGTAGATTAATCCTTTTCACCACGAAGAGCGCGAAGGACACGAAGAAAAACCTGAACAATTATTCAATTCTTGGTGTGAGATCTTTACATGCCCACTGTGTCGTCGTTCCCCCAAAGAGCTTCTCTGACCACTTGGTTCACCTTCTGATCTTCGTGTTCTTCGTGGTAAAACTAATAAGGATCGACATTATTCAAATCCGGCGGAATAAAACCCTCGATGCGTTCAATGCCAGTCTGGATTGAACCATCCGGCATCAAGTCCAGCCAGCGATAACCCGGCGATTTGTCATCCAGACAGAAGTCATCCCGACCCGGCACAAACTGAACACATGTCGATGGCGTGCCGAGTATGCGTACGCTGCCGCGCATGGCATCGAATTGCTGATGAATATGGCCACAAATCACGCCGCGCACCTGCGGAAAACGATCAATAACAGCCCAAAACCTATCCCAATTCTTCAATCCGATTGCATCCATCCAGCGACTGCCAATCGACACAGGCGGGTGGTGAATCGCCACCAATATATGTTTGTCACCACTATTTGACAGCACTAACTCAAGCCGAGCCAGTTCCGCATCGATCAGTTGACCAGCCACGCTGCCCTGTTCATGCGAGTTGAGCGCAATCACCTGCCAACCTGACAATTCGAGGCAATTCGAATAATCAGAAATCGCCTGCAAAGCAGGAATAAGAACACGCTGCAAAGCGGGCAGATTGGCGTGATTGCCCGGTGTCACCATGAATGGGGATGGCGCACATGGCTCCAGCATCGTGGCCAGGCGCTGATAGGTGGCTCCCGCTTCATCCTGGGCCAGATCACCACCGAGAATCACAGCGTCAGGTTCAGCATAATACTGTTGCGCATGCGCCAGCACGGCACACAAACTGTCGTTGGAACAGATACCTTGGATTAAACCACGCGGATCGGAAAAAATGTGGAAATCCGTCAAATGAAGCAGCCGAACCACTGCCGAATCACCGCCACATGATGCTTCCCGCAGACGGGTAAACACCTGCTCGGCATCCGGCGACAACGATGTGGCATGAGCCAGAAATGCGGGCTGATCCGAATCCAGTTGGCTGATGACTTTGGCATAGATGGTTTCGGGCAAGTTCTGCTCGGCAGCATCCATGAATGTGATCTTCAGATTACTGAAATTGCTGCATGCCTGCGCTGCCGTGATTTCCATCTTACGCCGACCCAGAGCAATGATTTGAGCTGTCATTGCTTCGCCCAGATGCGTGCCACTCAACGGCACAAGTTGCACATCAAGCGGGATTTCAAGCCGCACCGGCTCATCATCTTCCCGCTCAATCAATGCGACCGGCTGTTCACCGAGCAAACCGCCGACATCATAGATGGTAATCGGTTTGCTCAATCCTTTTGGCATCACTTCCATCTGACCATCAATTCTGAGCACATCCTGACAGGCAACTCTGGTGCTATCGGAAATAAGAATCTGGCCGCCGATGGTATAGGATTCGATTCGCGATGTGGTATTGACCACCCTGCCAACCACCCCGTATTTGGTGCGTTTTGTCGAACCGATATTGCCAACAATCACTTCGCCGCTATTGATGCCGATCCCCATTTCAACGACCGGAAAACCCAGCGCCAGATACTCGCGATTCACATCCTGCATCGCCCGTTGCATCTCGATGGCACAGCGCACAGCACGCAGGGCATCGTCATCTCGTTGCAGTGGCGCGCCAAAAATAGCCAGAATCGCATCACCGATAAATTCATCAATGGTACCCTGATGTTGTTGAATCACCTTAGTCATGCGGCCCAGAAAAATATTAATCATCTGCACCACCGTCTCGGCAGGCAGGCGTTCGCCAATGGATGTAAAGCCGCGCAAATCAGCCATCATAATGCTCAAATACCGCTTTTCACCGCCCAGTTTCAGACCTTCAGGTGAATCGATCAGGCGATCGACAATCTCATCCGACAAATAACGACCAAAGGTTTCGCGAATAAAGCGGTAAGCGGAACGCAGTTGCAAATGCGTACGCACGCGGGACAGGACAATCGCGGGCGTAATCGGCTTGTTGATATAATCGACGCCACCAGCCTCAAAACCCTGCACTTCATCATGCGTATCATTCATGGCCGTCACAAAAATGACCGGAATCCCCTCGGTCGCAGCATCCGCCTTCAGCCGTCGACATACATCAAAGCCATCCATGCCCGGCATCATCACATCCAGCAACAGCAGATCAGGCGGCTGATCCGATCTGCACAGCTTCAAAGCCTGCTCACCATTGATGGCCACCTTGACCTTGTAATGCGCCTTCAACACGCCCCTGAGTACATCGATATTTTCGGGCGTATCATCCACAACGAGAATCGTCGCTTCATCCTGAGATGCTATGTTGTCTGTATTCATACGCTGTATCTGCTCCAGTCCAGTATCAATGAGCACGCTGCTGTTTTTTCATGTCAAATGCGATCACTTTGCCCCAAAATCAACCTTGCATTTCAGCCCTGCCGGCAGCAGATAATGCTTGTTAGGCAACTTGATTTGCACTGCAAATGTATCACTGGCTGCATCAATGATCGGGTCAATCAGAGTGATATGGCCAGAAAATACTTTATCATAGCCGCCAAGGTAAACTCTGGCTTTACCGCCTTTTTTCACCTTTCCAAACATTTCTACCGGCAAAATCACCACGACCTTGAGCGGGTTGAGCTTGGCGATTTTCATAATCTCGTGTTCCTGAACAAATTCCCCCGCCGAATAGAGCTTGTCGACCACAATGCCATTGACAGGACTGCGAATGATTCGCTGTTTGAGCTGTTCTTCTGCTTGCCTTAACTCCATTTTGGCAAGCAACATTTCTGTTTCAATATCATCATGATCCATTTGGGAAATCAGTTTCTTTTCAAACAATTCGCGATTGCGTGCAACTTGGCGTTGACTGTGTTGATACTTTGCTTTTGCCAGATTCACGCTGGCGCGTTCAAGCCCTGATTTAAGGCTGGCAATCACCTGCCCTTTGCGCACCTTATCACCCTTATCAAAGTTCACGGCATCCAGTACGCCGGGAATCGGGCTGCTCACTGCAATCAGTTCATCCGGTTCAACCAGACCGTCAAACCGGGCATTCTCCTGTGCAGACAACGACCCGGCGCCAACGAGACACAACAACAAAACCGGTAGTAATTTAATCATCCTCATCAAGGCATTCCCCTTATTCCGAATAACCGGAAAAGGACAAGGTTCGCTCAAGATCCTGATCAGAGCGCAACACCTGCTTTCTTATCCGATAATGCATTCGTTCCATTTTCATCTGCGCCAGTCGTTGCAATGCCGGACCAAACAGCCATAACAATACCGGGATATTGTTAACCATCAATTTGGCCGATTTTAGCATCACCCCGATACGACGCTGCTCCAGCAACGCATCTTCCATGGACAGGATAAAACCATAGCTGCCCGGATCACCCTGCCGTGCACAACGTCCGATCAATTGGCGATCAATGCGTTTGGCTTCATGACGCTCGACAATTAACACGTATAAACCGCCTATTGCAGCGATATCCGCATCCAGCTTGATATCCGTGCCCCGACCGGCCATATTGGTTGCGATGGTAATCCGACCCGATTTACCGGCTTCGGCCACGATATCAGCTTCGTCACTTTCATGTCTGGCATTGAGAAGCTGATGCACAATACCTGCTTCGGCAAGCAATGCACTCAGATGTTCGGAACTTGAGACCGAACGCGTACCAATCAATACAGGTCGCTGTAGCCGATATAATTGTTCAATGCGCTCAAGCACATAAGCCCATTTTTTGTCATTATCCGGAAAAATACGGCAGCCATCATCACGCCGGATGCATTTGCGGTAGGTGGGAATGGCAAGCGTGGGCAGGCGATACACCGCCCACAACTCACTGGCTGCTTCATTGGCAGTTCCAGTCATACCGGCAAGATGTTTATAGCGCCGGAAAAACCGCTGATAACTGATTCTGGACAGCGTTTCACGTTCCTCACTGAGTTCACAGCTCTCCTTGGCCTCGACCATTTGATGCTGACCCTTGCTCCACTGGCGACCGGACATCGCACGACCGGTATATTCATCAATAATTTCAACCTTGCCATCCTGCACCAGATAATCTTCATCACGCTTGAAAATATGCAATGCGGTTAAACCCTTGCGAACCAGATCTTCACACAATAGCAGGCTGCTCCAGTCCGATTCATGCTGTTTAAATCGCTCAGCAATCAAGGCCTCACCCTCGGCATTGAGTTCAATCTTGCGCTGTGCGTCATCCACCTGAAAATCGCGCCCCTCCTGCATCTCGCGTGCAATCAGCAAGGCGGCCTGAATCACTGTCTCGTTAAAATTTCCCTTTTGCTCGCCGGAGATAATCAGCGGGGTTCTGGCCTCATCAATCAACACACTGTCGGCCTCATCGACAATGGCAAAGTGCAACCCCCTGAGCAATGACTGGCGGTCGCCGGACGTATCACCATACAAACGCCGCACCCGCATTCTTAGCATGCCCGGATGATTGCCGAGCGCCAGACGATCTTTCAAATAGTCGAAGGCCAGTTCTTTATTGGTGCAATAAGTAATATCGCAATCATAAGCCTTGCGCCGGGCATCAGGCTCCATGCCCTGTATAATCACCCCGACGCTAAGCCCGAACGCTTCATAGATCGGGCGCAACAGCTCTGCATCCCGCTGCGTCAGATAATCATTGACTGTAATCACATGCACCGGAATACCAGCCAGCGCTGCTGTTGCAGCAGGCAGGACTATTGAGAATGTTTTGCCCTCTCCTGTTGCCATTTCCGCCACCTGACCATGCAGAATACTCCAGCCCGCCATGACCTGGACATTAAAATGCCGCATCTTCAAATGTCGGAAAGAAAGCTCGCGAATCAGGCAGAACTGCTCGACCAGCGCCGACTGCCCAAAGCCATACACTTTCATGCTTCGACCCAGCTCGCGCGCCCTCAAAAACAAATCATGCTCACTGCTATCCCCATAGCTATGCGGATATGTCTCAACCTTGCGCGCAAACGCATGCATGCGTGATTTCATCACCGGCTTGATCAGACGAGCCAACTGCATGCTGCCCGAACTGATAAACTGGGTGATCCGATTCACCTTTTTCTCTTTGGCCTCCGGATAAACGCCAGTAGAAACATGTGGAACATGGCTAATAAAACTGGCCGGACTAAACATGCAATACACTCAGGAAAGTTTGTCGCAACTGGCGATACCACTGCCAGAGCAGCGCTTCATCGGCATACACGAAACGCACATAAACCCGGCTGCCCATCATGCTGGCGCTGTAATGATCCGGCAGCGCAATATCAAACTGAAACAGACTCTTGAATGCCTGTGGCTTATCCTGACTTTGCGGGTCCAGCGCAATGCGCCCTCCACCCTCAACAGCCAGTGCCAGACTCGGCAAGGTGCGAATGGCCGCTGGCACCTCCCGCAACAGCGTGGTGGTAAAAATATCCGAAAATTGCTCGCGCAAGCGCAGTTCTACCCGCTCCGTATTTTCTCTGACCTGTTTGATGTTTTCCTGCATCACCACAGCCCGTACCTGAAGCGCATCCGGACGCACCACATAAGCCAGCATCTCTCCCCGGCGCACAAAATGTCCGGCCAGGTTTTCAGGCTCTTTCATCAGAAATATGCCATCACCCGGACTGCGAATGATCAGCGCCTCTATCCTGTCGTTCAGATAGCTGCGCTGCTCACGGGTCTGGCCAATCTCCTCCTGCAGTAATTTTGCTTGCACCCGATCCTCTTTCATTGCCGAGGTCAGGCGAACCTGCAACTCGGCCAGACGTGCAGTAATGACTTTGATCTTGGCATTCAGTTCAGGCGCTTCACAGCGAATCAGAATATCACCTTGATGTACGGCACTATTTTCTCTGGCCAGCACGCGGCTGACAAAGCCGTCACTACCGGCTCGCACCCACATCTGTTCAGGCACCCAGACCACGCCTTCAGCCAGGGTGGACGATGGGGCGGGCATCAGGGCAAACATCAGGCCGACAGCTATGATTGCAGCAGTACATACAGCCATGCCCCGCCCCATATGTTCCTCCAGTTTGGGATCAACCCATGCCGATTTAAGCACTTTAAAGGCCGGCACCAGCAACATCATAATCGCCGCCCATATGGCCAGCAGCACGCCAATAATGAAATATTTACCGGCCACGAACAGCACAATCACATACAGGATAAACATGCGATAACAAAATGAGGCAATGCTGTAAAAGACAAACCAGAAACGTTCGCCACTAGCTGAAACAGGCGATTGAATATCTTTGGCGCGAAAGATGTATTGCTTGATCAGGTAACCCAGATACTGATTGGCGCGTTGTCCGAAATTGGGAATCTCAAGCCAGTCGGCCAGCACATGATAACCGTCAAAACGCAGCAGCGGATTTAAATTAAACAGCAAGGTGGAAACACCGGCAATCAACATCACATTGTAGGCGATTGCCCTCCCCACCCCCTCTTCGGCAATCAGCCAGAACCCCATGGCCAAAGCGGCAAGCAACAACTCCACTGCAACGCCGGCGCAGCCGACCATGACACGCTGATATTTTTTCCTGAACGCATGGGCTTCGGAAGCATCAACATAGGGAATGGGCACCAGCACCATCAGCATAATGCCCATTTCATGCACCTCGCCACCCCATCGTTTGACTGCCAGAGCATGGCCCATTTCATGCATGAATTTAACGACCGGATAGACCATCCAGAGCAATAGGATATTTTCTGCCGACAGCACATGATCAGCCACATTGTTCGATAATACATCCCAGTTTTTTAACGCCATCACAAATGCCGAGAATACCAGCAGCAACCAGATACAGCCGGTGATCCAGTTAAACATCATGCCGGGCAGGCCATGCATCTGTTGCAACCATGGCTCGGGATTCAACAAGGGAAACCGCAAGCCCAGCGGGTTAATAAAATAACTGCGAACTTTTTTCTTTCTGAGCGTCTGCTGACGCTGCACAATATCATCAGAATCCGGTTTGATGCCGCCCAGAATCACATCGGCATTATGCAAGCGGCTCAATAGTTGAACCACATCGTCCTGCGTCGGCAAATGTTCATTGTCGAGTTTTTTGGAGGCCAGCACCCAGATTTCATTGACTGTCCTGCTACCATCCATCAATTGAATAATAAAATAGGCATCGGGAGAAAAACGGTGAAACTTGCCAGTGACATGATCCTGCAACACATACCATCGCTTACCACGATAAAAGCGGCGCTGAATATCGACATGGTGACGCAAACGCGGTTTGAGTTCAGAAACCCGATACCATGAATCACTGAAAAGCGATGAGCCGCCCATTTACACGTTCAATCCAAAAACCGACCACAGTTTCAGGCGCAACCAGTCAAATAGTTCATGCGTCCATATCCAGAAGATATTGCGCTCCCCGATACTGATTTTACCCACGCCTTCCATGCCGGGTCGTAATGCGTCAGTCGGAGTATCCAGACTGGCCTCAACCGTAAAATAATTAATGCCGTCCCGCGCTGTCGAAATCGGCGTGATGCGTTGCACCTGAAAAGCAAAAGTCTGGCCGGGAATGGAGGTCAGGTAGAGTTTACCCTGCTGCTGGTTTCTGATCACAGTGATTTCCGTCTCGGATACTTTGAGCTTGATGCGATAGGCATTGAGCGGCGTCATTTCAAACAGCACTTCGCCTTTCTGAACGACCGATCCCAGTGACTGACTTAGATCACCATCAACAATCAGCCCATCAAAGGGGGCGACAATCCGGGTACGCTTGATGCGCTCATTCACCAGCTCCAGTTCTGCATCAGCCTGTGCCTGTTGCACCCGAGCCAGGCGCGATTCGCCCAGATCATGATCCGCCTGCGCCTGCTGCCGTCTATGACTGTATTCGCCTTTTTTAGCCACCCATTTCAAGCGTTCCAGCCGCAAATCATCATCATCCAGTGTGACGATAGATTGCCCCTGCTTCAACGTATCACCCACGCGGACAAAAGCCTCCTTGATATAGCCGTCAAACGGAGCGGTGATCACCCTGCGCATCTGGCCTTCAATTACCGATTCAGCGGAAACGCGATATTCATCCGTGCTAAAAAAAAGAAACAATGAAACAGCAATCAAACCGGCAAGCATAAATTTACGTAACAGATATTCTTCACCGATTAATTTTGACCACTGCCGACGCCAGCTGTCAGCAGCCTTTCGCCACAATGGACTGTTGTTGTTTTGCATCGCATACAATACCGGCCCCAACAGAGCCGCCATAGCCTCACAAAACACAATATCATTCGCAGAGAAATCTGTCTGAACCTTGCTATACTCCATGGTCAGCACAGCAAACACGTGATCTTCATCCTGTTTCAAGGGCAGGCTTAAAATATTTCCGCCGGCCTGACCACCATTAAGTTTGGCATGCGCCTGGGTAATCAGCAGGTAATGATGATCATGCGGATAGTGGATCGTAGCATCCTGATCGGCCACTTCATCCATAGCATCACCAATAGCACGCACCAGATTCATTTTCTGATCCATTTGGCTACTGTGCGACATGGTTTGCACCAGTATCTGATTGCGTTTTTTAAAGCCCAGACTCACCCGGTCACAATTAAACTGACTGCTCAGTTCATTCACCAGAACCATGCAAGCATGGCTAAAATCTTTCTGCTCAAGCGTTTGCGCAAGCAGGTCTATAAGCTGCTGCATACGCTGCTGGGCAAGATCGGATTGAGCATCGGCTTGTCCATCAGGCGCATGCTGGCGCAGGAAGAAATTCTCCAGCCATGACGCGCCCCACTGCAAGGTACGCAGCACTGCCCGTAACTCCTCTTCCGAACGCTGTGCAACTTCCAGCACGACGACGGCTTTCAGCACTCCGCCAATCCAGACCGGATAGCCAATGCCGCTGCTCTGCTCTTGTCCCTGCCCTTGCGAAACGACGCCCTGCTTTGATTCCAGCGCCTGCTCTGCAACCCGCTTCAGGGTGTCGCTCACGCCGGTTTGTTTGTCCGGCCAGTATGTAACCGGTTCAAACGAGCCTGTTTCAGCAGCATCATGCGGCGCTTGCGCCAGTACCGTGGCCGATTGCACGCCCCGAAGCATCAGGCATTGCAACTTGAGCCAGTGACTACAGAAATCACCGACTGTATCTGCTTCCACAAGTTGTCGCCAAACCTCGCGATCCAGGTAGGAGACGCTATGACCTTCCATTCAGCACCTCAAAAAAATACGGCCAGATGCAAGCATCCAGCCGTATCTCAAATCGTCCAATCAAACATCCAGTTTCAATTCACCAAATCTGGATTCATATTCTTTCAAGGTATTTTCCAGCAACATACTGAGACGTTTGGCCGCAAACGGGCTGAGGATAATCCGGTCAGTCAGTTGTACTGTGACTTCCGACTCGGTCGGATTCCAGGCCTGATTGGTTCCAAAGAATAGCGATACCTCTTCTCTGGTGCTGGCTGCATTGCAAACATTGGCATAGGAACTTTTCATATTGTTATCGTTCCACTTAATGCTGCGCGGCCCCTCTGCTGTTGCCGTTGTTTCCTGTTTTTCTGCCATTCACTTACTCCCTTATCATGCTATTTTTTTTATCCTTCCTGTTACCAACGAATTTTGCGAGCATTTTTTCTTTTCAAATGCTCATCCCCTGTCTTCGCACTGCTCTGAATCATCTGCCAGCCTGCCAGAGCAATAAGGCCTACATCAAGCAATTCATCATTTTTCGGCTCACCTTGCACCAGTTCCGCAACATCGTCAAAGAGAATACCTTGCTGTTCGGGCGCTATTACAGTCAGATCGCCGGGATTATTTACTATATTTTCAGGTACGATTTCAACCGGGGCTGGTTGCAATCCCTCCGGTGTTTGTATCCATTCCTGTTCCAGCAGATCATGTCTGATGGTATCGTGCTGTGCATAGGCACGAATCAGAAATTCAAATTGACTGCGCACCTGATCAAAATAGCGTAGTTGTTCGGGTGATGACTGATAAGCCGCGACCAGTTCTGTGTATCGTTGCAAACTACCCTGTAACTGTTGAACGATCTCACTGTCTGTCAACTGATGGCGCAGATTCCAGATAGCCGATATATCCGGGCTATACAGATCTTCCAGCGCCTGAGCGATGACATCCAGCTGTCCCAAAGAAAGTGAGGCGACAATCTGAGGTATGCCCGCCAAGAAAGTCACGCGGCCATTATCGCCCATCATAATATCTTCCGCGAAGTTACCCACGAACGCATCCCGATTACCAAAACCGCCAAACATATAGTCATGGCCGCTTCCACCACTCAGAAAATCATTTTGTCCAGTAAACAGGTTCAATGTTTGAACCAGCGTGTGGATACCCTGATAACGCACTCTGCCATTATCACCGATCAGGAAATCTGCTCCACACATACCAAACAGCCTGTCGGCTCCAAAGCCGCCAAGAATCACATCGTCGCCGGCATCACCTGAAATGCTATCGTTACCGCCTTGTGACGGGAATACAGACTCAATCAAGGCAACTGACTGATCCGGATTTCGAACCACACTTGCGAAATCACCGATGAGAATATCATTACCCGCACTGCCAAAAATCGTATCGGAACCGGCTGCAAAACCACCAAGTGATTCAATTCGGCTAACCATGACTCTGGCGTGGTCATGCACCACATGAGCATCGTCACCAAAGATGATGTCATTGCCCTGCCCGCCAGTAATATGATCATTGCCCAGATTGCCGATGAGAATCATGCTCGTACTGCTGGCCGAGCCGTCAATCGTGTCATCGCCCGCCTGACCTTCAACCACCAGTTGTCCGGCAGTGTGCGATGCCAGAACAGTGACCGTATCATTGCCTGCTGCGGTCAGCAGACTGGTGATTGAATCAGCCCGCACACTGGCCACCGTGATATTGTCATTGCCCTGTCCGGCCCAGATATTCACATCCCGGTTAAATGTGCCACCGGTCGCGACATAGCTAATATCTGCCGGTGCCAGCCCGCTGATAAGCGTACTGGATAAAACAGCAGCGCCATCGGCCAGCAACGAACCCTGATCGCTCACACTGAGCAGATTGGCATGTTTGCCCGCATCAATATTTAATAAACCTTCTACCCGATCCAGAATTCCCGAATTGTTTGGTGCATACGATGAGGCATGAATATCACCGATATTGGCTGGCGCGCTGGATGAAACATGGATCGTATCATCGCCATCGTGCGTGTTCAGATTGGTTGTCGTCGTACTGTTTGTGCCCAGCACATTGAATGTATCAGCGCCACTGCCCAAATCGATATTCAGCGTATTGATCGCATAGTAATTGATACCGTCGGTTCTGGTTTGCAGGGAGATGGCACCGCCATCCTGCAAGGTTCCGTCACTGAGCTGAATCGCGCCGCCGGTCAGTTGCGTTGCGTCCACATCCACTGCCGCCAGGCTTAGATTTCTGTGTATACCCTGGAAGGTAATCTGGAATACATTGCCGTATTTGCTGACGGCGACATTGCTCGTATGGGGGCGATTCGGATTGGCATTGTTCGGATTCAAAATCGGGTCGAGTGCATTGAGCAACACATCGGCTGAGGCATCAAAGGCGACAGGTGTGGTGGTTGTCCCTAATAACGTCAGTGCAAATGTGCCGCCTGTCGCATTCAGCTTAAGCGTTTGCACTGTATTCAGCGCCGGTGTTCGCGTGCCCTGATACAGGGTTGAAGCAACCAGTTTCACCGATGCATTCAGATGCGCTTTCAGGGAAACATCGGCAAGCGTCATCTGAGCCAAATCCTGCCCTGCGAAACTGCCGCCGAAGAATATCGTGTACAGGTCGCCCTCTTTTACAACCGAGATATCGTTATTGGTATCGCCATACAGGCCTTGAATCGCCGTCTGCACCTGTGCGGCATCCATGCCATAGGTCAGATTAATCGCGCCTTGCCCCGGCGCAGTCAGCGAGAAATCACCCTGGGCTGCGCGCACAAACAGCGTTTGCGTTTCGCGCACTGACGGCATATCCAGCCCTCTCAGGGTGGAGCCGGTTAAAGCACCGGTATTATTATTGCGATCACCACGATCATTGATATTCAGGGTATCCACCGAAGCATTATCGCCAGCTACGGTAAGCAATGCTGCAATCTGATCAATCAACTGTTTATCGTTGCCTGCATTCACGCTATCGGTGCCTGCGCCTGTTTCAATCGTGGTATGACCCGTAATCATTTTCACATTGATGGTATCATCACCGGCGCCCGTCTTCACCGAAGTGGAACCGGCAATGGTCGAATCGATGGTCAAAGTATCGTTGCCCGAACCCAGTTCAAGATTGAATGATTCGAGGTTCGCGTAACTGATGCCACCCTTGAATACGCGCCCTGCAATCACCGTATCCGGCCCCATGCCCAGGCCGGACAAGCGCTGGTCAGTCAACAGCCCCACATCATTGGACACACTGTTTTTATGGAACACATTCAGCACATCGACCTGATCAGCCTCAAGTACCAGATCATTCGGATTCACCGGCCTGAAGAAATACGTATCCCCGGCTAATGGCACTTTATTGGGCCAGCCGCCTACAAAGGTAACGGTTGAACCATTCACCGATGCCGTCTTCATCACGGTGCCTGTAGCAGTCCCGCTCAAAATTCGGAATTCATAGGTATTGCCATTGATACGCGGATCAAGACCTGCCGCCCGCTTACCTGTTGCCGGATCAAAATAGGTGGCGTTCACATCGGTCAACGTCGCATTACCGTTGCCGTCAACACCGATGCCATTGATACTGCCATCCGACACAAACAAATTATTTTCACCCGGCAACATAAACGGATCAGCCAACAGGCTATCGACACTGACGCGGATACCGCCATCAATCGAAACAGGGCCGCGAATCTTGTTCACCCTGCCCTCCATTTCAGCAAATACACGCGCATCACCACCATCGACTTGTGTATCATTAATGGCTGTCACCGATACCGTTTGCGCCACGTTCCAGTTGGCAGCCGTAAACAGCACGCCCTGCTCGACAGTGCTACGGGCAATTGAGGGCTTGATTGTAAACGCGTCATTATCCTGCTGGCTAATTACCACAGACTGACCGGAACGTGTTGCACTATAGCCATTGGCTGCTGCAAAAATGCTATCCGTATTGATTAAATCCACCATGGCCTGAGCCATTGTAATGCTTGTATCAGTCGCTGTGGCGATATGCGTGTAACTGTTGACCACGACACCTGCCGCATTCTGCAATGTTATCGTCCAGCGCTCACCTTCAGACACCGAGGCCGCAACGACATGCTGACTGGACAGGCCTGAGCTGACGGTGCCAACACTCTCCACGTGGGAGCTGAGCGCATTTGCTCCGCTCATGGTCATCACAGCGGCATTGGCTATAGCTGAAACACCGGAGATAAGCTTATCAGCATTGACTTGTGTTGCCAATGCACTGGCAATAGCCGTTAATGTATCTCCGGCAATAGCCAGATGCTGATAGTGATAGCGGATTCCGTTGCTATCTTCAAACTCAATAACCCAATTAGTGCCGACATCGATTGGCCCGCCAAGGGTTACTGTTGGCGTTGCAGCAATCATACTGGCATTGATAGCAATGCTTGGAGTCAGCGTAAACGCCGTATTCAATGAATCCTGGACCACCAGATCATTGCCGGAAACCATGGCATTGAAACCGCTTGCTATGATTCCATTTCCCGCATCAACATTGATTTGATTGGCGATATCCTGCCCAATTTGGGTATGTGTCGTGGCAGTCGATACAGCCGTATATTTTTTAATCAAAACGTCGGCAGCATCTTTCAGTGTAACCGACCACACTTCGCCGACAATGACCGAGCCCGACAAGCTGATTCTGCGCTCCGATGTTTGTGCCAATGTGCCGCTGACGGCAAATTGCGGCGTAACAGTGAAGTTGCTGTTGGCACCTTTCACCACCAAAGCATTACCGATGACAGATGCAGTGAACCCGGTAATCGGAGCAGACTGCGCCAGCCCTTGAGCAATCTTGGACAACGTATCGCCATTTTGAACAGTATGGGTATAGGTTCCAGATGCTGCTCCACTCACATCAACCGACCATACTTCGCCTGCCACAACCGGGCCAAACAGCTCCACCCTGACGGCATCAGTATGTACATCCACCTGTTTGGCTTTGTTTTCGCCATTGTTTGCCGCCGCATCGAATGCCAGAGCGGCATTATAGGTGCGCGTCAGTTCCGGCGTTACATTGACAAACACATCGGAGGTCGGCGCAGCCGTTAAGACGATATCATAGCTATCATTGGCCAGCGTATTGTTCGTAAACGCGGCTGAAATATCACCGCTAATCGTATACGTATCGTCGACAGTCACGGTAAGCTGTTGATCCAGCGTATACGTACTTGTTGCTGAATCAAACGCTACAATTGTTGCTGTTGCCGCCCCCGTATCTACCGTCTTGCCGACCAGTGAGATGACATTCGGATTAAACCCATGATTTTGTAACGACACATTGAGTTTATAATGCAGTCCTGTTTCAACACCAATTAATGCGCCTGTGTCGCTACGGATAGAACCGACCTGAATCCGATACGTGCCTGCCGTGGTAAATTTATACTGCAGGAATGGATCGGTCAGGGTCGAACTGCCTATATCCAACGGACTGGTGACCAAGCTACTCTGACTTAAAACATTCGCCGGATT
This sequence comes from uncultured Zetaproteobacteria bacterium, assembly GCA_964504835.1. GTDB lineage: Bacteria > Pseudomonadota > Zetaproteobacteria > Mariprofundales > Mariprofundaceae > Mariprofundus. Next base: position 347 of record CAZDFL010000002.1, on the reverse strand, counting down.
AGTCGCATTTACTAATTTGATATACGGAGACACGGTATAATCCTGATACGTTGTATTTTGCAGAAAGTTGAATCCAAGGAATCTAAAATAGTGCGGTGTTGCCTGGGTTTTATGCAAGACATTGCCCTGATCAATATCAAAGATAGCACTAACATCACCATTGCCGCGTTGTACTTCCACCCAAGCGCCATTCATGGCCGAAAGGTTAAGTACGTTATTTGTATTGTTTGCCGTGGCATTGGTAATCAAGCCCGCCAGGTTTTGTGCAATCACACTCAGGCTATCGCCACGCACTGTCGTATATGTGTAGACAACGCCATCAACCTTGGCAACCCATGCCTCGCCAG
>CAZDFL010000001.1:12075-30565 GCA_964504835.1 uncultured Zetaproteobacteria bacterium | reverse complement strand
CCGCTGTATTCGCATCGTGTGGGTCACTTGCACTTTTGGTCTATCGTGGTGTTCTACTCCACACCGGCTGCCCATCACCTGATGAGCTCTCCTCTGCCTGAATGGCTGAAGTCATTCGCATCGGTGGAAGGTGTGCTGATTCTGGTTCCGGCTGTTGCCTATGTTTGTAATATCCTGCTCACCATGCAGGGTAAATGGTCGTTATTTGTCTCCAATATCGAGATTAAATTCACCATTACCGGCGTATTGCTTGCTATTCCACTGAATATGCAGGGCGGTTTCCAACAGACTCGCGCAATTAACTGGTATATCCATGGTACAGGCTGGATTGTGGCGCATGCTCATCTGGCACTGCTGGGATTCTCGACCTTCGCTGAAGCTGCAGCGGTATACTACGGCATGCAGGTTCTGCTGCGTCGTAAGCTCTACTCTGCTTCACTGGCCAACTTCCACTTCTGGATGCTGTTGATCGGCTTCTCCCTGTACTGGACATCAATGACGATTTCCGGACTGATTCAGGGTGCTGCCAAGATCTACGAAGTGCCTTATGTTGACGTGGTGATTGCTGAACACCCATACATGATTGTACGCTGGTTGGGCGGCACCATGGTGTTCTTCGGTAACATTATCTGGCTATATAATATGATTATGACCGCTCGTGTTGGTTCCATCGTGCCAGCTGGCCGTCAGCCTGTTGAAGTAGCTTACACACGTTAATTGATAATGGGTCGGTCTTTGCGGGCCGACCCAGTTCTTATAATATTAAAAGGGAGGAATATCCGTGGCTTTTAGAGAATATAAAATTGGGTGCATGATGTTCGGTGTTTGTTTGAGCTTCTCCATGTTTGTAACAATATATCTACCAGGTATAGATATATCAGGTACATCATCAACTCAGATTGCACTTGAAAAACAGTTGACCTATGGGTGGGAGAGTGGCTTTAACTACTATGATCCATTCCTGCAGGGCAAGGACAAACCAATTAAGGTTACCTTGACCAAAGATCCAAGAACTGGCGCAAAAATTGATGAAACCAGCGCCTATGTGTTTAAACCAGGTACACATTTTCCGGATGGCTTGACCCATGATACAATCCTGGGTGAAGAGGTTCAGAAAGTGTCTGCCAGTACCGGTCGTATTGGCGAAGCTAGCGAAGAGGCCGGTGGTGTCTTCTTGGTACGTGTTACCGCTGATGATACCCCGTACATCGAATATGCAACCGCAACACGTGGCTGGACTGTCGATGCGGTCCTGAAAGCTGCAGATCAGCAGTTCCTGGCTGGCTCCGGCAAAACCATGTTTGTTCGTGAAGGTTGCTGGTGGTGTCATACACTGTTACCTGAGGAGACTCAGGATTGGCAGACATTTGGCCGTCCTCCTATGACTGGTGACTTTAATGGTGAGTCCCCGACTACTTTCGGTTCCGACCGTAAGGCGCCTGATTTGCTTCACGTGGGTTCACGCAACTCTTCACGTGAGTGGATGACCATGCATTTCTTTAACCCTCGTCTGGTACAGCCGCATTCAATCATGCCGCGTTATGACTATCTGTGGGGCGACAAGGATATTGAAGGCGACACAATCGACTTAAAGGCTTGGGATAAGGAATACATGGACTTTGCAAAGGGTGATTCAATCTACCCGCCGGAAGTCCCAATTCCTGCATCCAATAGTGAAGCGCGTATGTTAATTGACTTCGTGCTCAATCTGAAATAGGGGGAACTACTATGGCATGGACATTTTCAAGACCTTTGCACTCTCTGAGTTCACAGGATCAAAATACAGATGCACAACATGTATGGGAGCATGAAAGCCTGGGAGGGATAGCGGAAAATAATAACCCGCTGCCACGACCTGTTATTGGGCTGCTTATACTGACTTTGCTTACAGCGATGAGTCTTACATTTCCACTATATGGTCAGCGACCAACAGCTGCTATATACTCGGATTATGTCTCATTAATGAACTCAACCATGGTGCAGGAAGTGATGAATGACAAATCCATCACGCACAATGCAGCTAAAACCAAGGCGATGGAGTTGATTGAAGATTCACTGGCTCATTTTGATTCGCCATACACCTTCCAGCGCGCACAGCATCCGATTGATCTGGATCAACTGCGTGTCATTGCACCTCAGATTGTTGAATTGCAGCATGCTGGTGTTGATTTGGAGGAGTATTCTGTAATAGGCCAGAATGTAGTGAAAGCTAATTTCTTTAATATTCAGCCAGATGGAACCATTGTAAGAAAACAGCCTTGGTGGGATAAAGGCTACACCATTGCCGTCTGGTGGTTCGTTATTTTCTGCATCGGCTGTATTATCACTGTTAAACGTCTGCCGCACTTTACATGGCGCCCAGACCATACGATTGCGCATTAAGGAGATACGAATGATAAATATGGATAATCCTCAATTTGCTGGCCTGCTTGTTATTACTATTGCCCTTCTGGTACCGGTGATTTATGGCTTGTTTGTTGATAATCATAAAAAAGGTACACCTGATCCACGTGATAACTCATTCTGATTAAGCTTACTGCTTAATCAGCTTGTGATAGTATTAAGCGCCGCCCGTTGGGTGGCGCTTTTTCTATGAATAGATAATTCAATCGGAGTCTTTATAAATGAATGCACTAATGAAAGTTGCAGTTGGCTTGTCATTACTTATGCAAACGAGCCTTGTTAATGCTGTAGAAAATGCCGGCCAGACTTACGATCTGGGCATTGAAAGTATGCGCAGTCATAGCTATAGCGTTGGTATATTCATATTCCTGTTAATTTCGATCCTTGTATTTTTGTTTATTCTGGGAGCATTCTGGAAACATAGCGCTGGCGCTGCGATTAAAACCGGAGAGAAAGTGCTTCTGGGCATGATTGTGGTTGGTGTGTTTGTTGCTATTGCTTTTGCTGCCGCCCAATTGCTTGACGGTTTCTTGTTCTGAATAGACAATGCCCAACCTTTGCAGGTAGGCTGATGCAGCGAAAAAATAACATCATGTTGCTAGAATCCTCCGTCATCTGTTATTTTCAGAAAGACGGTGGTTTTACACGTGAACTGCTTGGGAATGCTGGCTGTCTCGGCATTTTATCAGATAAATTTGGAGGCTCATATGTTAGGAATTGAATTGCAGGATGGCTGGACCATATACATTTGGCTTATTAGTGGTGCCGCTATCCTGATCGGAGTTGTCTTTGGTATTCGTTGGGCTGCGCAAAACGAACAGTTTGATGAGGATATTAAATATCTGGTCTTTGATGAAAATGATAAAGACAAAATGGATCCTGCTGAGTTTAAAAAGTCCCAGGAAGTGAATAAACAGCAGGAAGCTCGTCGCAAGGAATTGATTGCAGAGCGCGAGGCTGAGGCAAGGGCGCAAAACCAATAGTTGTTCTTACCAAATCCAAAGGTAGATCCTTGCTCAGGGGGCACTGAATGTTTAAAAATATTCCATGGCTGACCGTTATCAATACGGCCATCCTTCTATTTGCCGGTGTGTTTATTGTTGCGGTTGTTCAGTCTATTATCGATCCTTCCGAACCCGATACAACCGAGCGTGGCTTGCCTTACTATACTACGGCGAATGGTGCATTGGCTCGATCAGGTGGTGAATTGTATAAAAAATTACAATGCCGCAATTGCCATAAAATATGGGCAGTAAAAAATCTGTATGAGACTGTTCCTGCACCAAGTCTTGATGGCATTGGTTCCTTGCGTACGGAGGAGTGGTTGTATCGATATTTTTCCATTGATAACCCTCAATCAATGTTGCCAACCCGGTTAAAAGCAGAGTTCAAAATGCCATCGTATGCCAAACTGTCCGAGCAGGACAGACGCTTGCTGGCGGTCTACTTTTCCAGTCTGAAGGTAAGAGGCTGGTATCTGGAAGAAACGCGCAAGGCCGAACAGAAAAAACTAACGGGGAAATAATGGAACAGCAGCATACAAGCCACACTAAGCATGATCCGAATGCAGCCATGGATATCGTCCATCGGCAATGGGCTCCGGCCTGGCAAAGGGCTATAATGGCATTTGCAGTTGGCGGCGCAATTATGCAGACCGGATTTGATGTGCTGGGAGTGCATCTGGAATGGTTTTCCGGTATTAACGGTTACAATGGAGCATGGATATTAGCTATGACCGTACTGCCAGTTGGCGCTGGCGTTCTGATTGGCATGATTTATGGTTATGGCGGTAAATATCTGGCTCATTTTCCGCCACTGGCTGTTTTGGTTATCAGTTACTACCAGAGCATGCAGATGCCTCAGCCTGAAGGTATGCATTTGCTACCGATGGGCATGATGACTGTGTTTATCATCTTGCAAATGGAGTTTTGTGCTGTAGGTGGATTTATTGGCGAGTTGATTATGCGCCGCCGCACCGGCTGGACATCCCAATATGCCAAAAAAACTGATTCTGAACGTCTTCCTGACGACAGGGATTCCTGAACCCACCATAGATGAAACATCCACAGTCTAATTCACGGGTTGTCCAGCGCCCTAACGTTTCTGCACGGGATATGCGTCGTCGTAAACGATTGCTTATGGCAACGCTTATTAGCTGTATCACGCTGGCTATGGTGGGTGGTTCCTTGCACGTGATGAAGCTGGGCTCGATGCGTATGAAAGAGATGCAGGCCAAAGCTTCCTACGATGTTGCGGATATGGAGAAACATGTTCGTGCCGCTGGCGAAGAAGTGCATTTGCAGACACAACATGAAGACAGCGGTGGCGATACTGCCACTTATACCGAGGGTGAGGCGGCGGCATTGCTGTCGGATGAGCAATGGCACGATTTGGCCTGGATGATCACCATTCCAGCTGGTGTATTTACGATGGGAAGCGATGATCTGCGCACTGGTGCACAGAACAGGCCAGCCCATCAGGTGCGTATGCCTGCTTTCAAGATTGATAAATTTTTGGTTAGCCAGGCTCAGTATGCGCGTTTTGTTGCCGCCAATCATTATCGCCCGCCGTTGAACTGGGATGGTGGAAAAATCCCGCAGGGTTTGAGCTTGAATCCTGCGACCATGATTTCTTGGTATAATGCGCGTGATTATTGCAGCTGGGTGGGAAAACGACTGCCTTCAGAAGCTGAGTGGGAAAAAGCGGCGCGCGGTGACGATGCCAGGCGCTGGCCATGGGGCAATGCAATGAACCCCGCCAATTTGAATACATATTATAAGGTTGGTCATGCCACGCCGGTCAACCAATACCCGCAGGGTGCCAGCCCATATGGTGTGATGGATATGGCGGGTAATGTACAGCAATGGGTGGCGGACAGATTTACCCCTTACCCCGGTGCCACAGGGGATCAGGAAATTTTCGAACCCAAAGCATCCGACCCCGATTATCATCGTGGCTCCGACGAACAGGAACGACTGATTTACCGGGTCATGCGTGGTGGTTCATGGAAGAGTGATCCACTCTCTACAACCAGTTATCACCGCAATTATGCCTTACCTAATTATGCATCGGACTTTTTTGGTTTTCGTTGTGCAATGGATATCAAACCAGGATCAGATGAAACGGTGAAGGAGAAATAACATGATGTTGATTTGGCGATTCATCCAATTGATGGCTGCACTGCTTGTGGCGGGTGGCAATGCATGGGCCGTGGACAGCTATCGTTTTTTACATGTGACGATTGATACACCGTGGTTTATTTTTATTTTTCTGTTCTTCCTTGTTTTTTCTCCGATGATTTTATCGGCGGTGATTCATTGGCGCACTGCGTTGAAACGCGATGAAGAGGATGAAGAAGAATCCGGTTCAGAGGATACTAATAAACATGATTAAGTTTTTACTGCCTGTATTGACGCTGTTGATGCTGGCTTTACCAGCAGCGCTGGTTGCTGCGCCTGTAGCAGCTACGGCTGCAACGCAATCAACCGAATCCCAGTCAGCTGAAGCGGTGATGCAGCAGTTTGCTGGAGATGACGAAGTCAGCCCGCAGCGAAAAATCGAAACTGAACGCAAACACCAAATTCTGTTTTTGATGGGCATCTCATTGCTGGTGCTGCTGCTGATCACCGGCACACTCGGTATTGCCATGGTGGCTTTTGGCAAGGATGTGTTCCTGCCGCATATGATTTTCGCTGGGCTGAGTTTGACGCTGGCGGCAGTGCATTCCGCCACCGCCATCGCCTGGTTCTGGCCCTGGTGATTCCTTTTTCTTTACCACCAAGACACAGAGGCACAAAGAAAACCTATTAATATGAGGTAGTTCACACCTTGAGATGTCCATTAAATCTATCTTTTGATTTTCCTTTGTGCCTTTGTGTCTCTGTGGTGAAACGCTTTCCTGAATTATTTTCAGGCAACAATCGATGAATTCCCGAAAACTTGTATGGGCACTGCTGGCTTTGTATGGTGCCACAGGGGTGACGGCACTGGCGTATGAGGTGTTGTGGACGCGCATGCTGTCGTTGATGTTCGGCATCAGTATTTTCGGTGTTGTGTTTACAGTGACAGCATTTATGGCCGGGCTTGGCGTGGGCAGCTTTGTATTAAGCGGGCGCGGTGCTGGTAAATCGGCGCGCTCGGCACTGGCTCTACTGGCTCTGCTCGAAGGCGGCATCGCGCTGTACGCACTGGCTTTGCCGTTGCTGATGCCTGGGTTGGACAGTTTCTTACTCACCCTTGGCAGTAGCCTGTCTTTATCCGGCTGGCAGTCCTTGCAGGGGGGGGCAGTGTTATTGATGCTGTTTCCGGCCGCCTTGGCGATGGGGATGGCGTTTCCGCTGGCGCTGCGGGCGGCGGCTGCACTGCACATCTCGCTAGCTTCGATGTATGGCATCAATGCGCTCGGTGGTGCAACGGGGGCGGTGTTGCCGTTATTGTTGTTGCCGATGTTGGGCTGGCGTGAGTCGCTATGGTGGGTGGCGCTGGCGGGTTTGCTGCTGGCGCTGTGCGCATGGTTGTTATCGCGGCGTTTAAACGCCGAGGCCACCGACAGCCAACCTGAACCGATTCAACGTCCGCCGTGGCCTGATTTACTCGCTTATGCGGGTATCGGAGCGGCAGCGCTAATGCTGGAAGTGGTGTGGACGCGGCTGTTTGGCATGGTTTTGCTGCGTACCGAATATATTCTGGCCGTGTTGTTATTGGTCTATCTGGCCGGTATCGGTCTGGGCAGTCTGCTGGCGCGGGGTTTGCGGACAAAAGAGCAAACGCATTTGTGGCTCAATGTATTGCCTGCACTGGCTGCACTGACGGCGATAGCCGGGTTATATGTTATCGATGATATCAGCCGCTGGGCTGCGGAGGCGGAATTTTCTTCACTGACTGCGGCCATGTTGGGCGAAGGCGCTGTCGTTGCCTTGTGTACATTGCCGGTAACGCTGTTATTGGGCGCATGGCTGCCCTTGCTGGCTCGGCATTTTCACACACACGATGTGAGCAGCGGTGGCTGGTGGTACGGCGTCAACAGTATCGGTGCGGCACTTGGTGCGATGCTGGCCGGATTTGTATTGTTGCCATGGCTGGGCAGTGCGCTGTCATTATGTATGGCGGCGCTGTTGTTATTCGTCTGCGGCATGCGCTGGGTGACGGATAAACGTTTATGGCTGGCCTTATCCGTCCTGTTGCTGCTGATGTTGCCGGTGCGTGCATTACCTCCGGTATCCGATTTATTACCTGCTTTGGCAGATGTTACGGATAAATCCGTATTTGAGGATGCGGTGTCTTTGACGCATGTAGTTGAACATCAACAAGGTTTGATGCGCGGACAACTGGTGTTGCTATCCGATTTACAGCGCATGGATGCATCCAGCGACCCGACCGCCGTGACAGTGCAGCGCAATCAGGCGCGGCTGCCGCTGTTATTGCATCCGGCTCCGCATTCGGTGCTGTTTCTGGGTTTGGGTACGGGCATTACGGCATCGGGTTCGCTGTGGGTGGATGATTTGCAGCGTACGGCGGTAGAGCTCTCCGCCGGTGCGATTGCTGCGGCAAGCGGTGCATTTGTACCGGTCAATGGCGATATTTCCCGCCATAGCCGGATTATCCATGATGATGCCAGGCGATTCTTGCGTAGCGATACGAATCACTATGATGTGATTGTCGGTGATCTGTTTCATCCGGATATGGTTGGGCGCGCCAATTTGCTATCGTTGCAGCAGTTTCAGCGCGTGCGTGAGCGTTTGAATTCGGGCGGTATTTATGCCCAGTGGCTGGCTCTGAACCAATTTGATGTGGCGTCCATTGAAGTGGTGATGGCCACATTCCGCCGGGTATTTCCACATGCGTCGGTGTTTATTGATGGATACCGCATGGCGCTGGTTGGCATGCGAGACGGCAGTATTGGCATGCCGCCGTTGTTGACCCGGTTTAAGGCGCTGTCTGCGAGTGAACGCCGCGACGGGACAGGTGGCGAAGGCTTGTGGACATGGGTCGGGCGCTATTGGGGCGAGATTCCATTGTTGCAAGCGCCATTGCAGGATGAGTGGTTGCCGGTGATTGAGTTTTCCCTTCCGCGTGTGCGCTATAGCGGCGGTGCGGATGTATTAAACATGTGGCGTTGGCTGTTAAGCTGGCGGGTAAATGATGCGATGGCGATGCAATCCTTGCAGGTGCGAAAGCAGGATACCGAAGCATTCAGACGCGCCCGCGTGGGAGCCGGATTGGATGTGCGCTTGTGGATGGCGGAATTGAACGGCGATGAGCGGCGCGTGGTTAAGATGGCGAAGCTGGCCCATCGTGCCAATCCACAGGATCGGTGGCCTGCATTTGCTTTGGCTGACCGCATGTTTGATTCGCTGGCGCATGCTGCGCCTGAAGGGTTGTCGCGTCGTCAGGCTCTGCAACGGATTCTGGTTTTGCGCGCCGATCACGAAGGCGCGCTGCGAGCCATGCTTGAACTGGAACAGCGGGATGGCAATGCACAAGCTGCCAGTGCCTTGGGGCAGCGATTGCATGCGATTAGTCCATTGGCGAAATACTGATTCTTTTTGTTTGTATTCGCTGATCAGTCAGGAGTAAAATGCGCCGATGTCTGCTAATGAAGCTTTAAAAAATATCCCCATCCAGCAAGAGCATGTGCCGGGAGCAAGCACGTTACATCCGGCCCGCCGTACGGTGCAGTACCTGACATTGTTGATTCTGGTGCTGATTCCGCTCTCCGGTCTGTTTCGTTTTGATATGCAGGCTGGCGGCGTAATTCTGCTGGATCGCCAGGTCTGGTTCTCCGATATCTTTATTATTATGGGCTTCTGGGTGTTTACTGCCAGCCTGTTGGTGATGATGTATTCATTGGTTGGTTCGGTATTTTGCGGCTGGATGTGCCCGCAAAATACCGCCTCGGAATATGCCAATATGCTGACCTATAAACTGCTCGGTCGCCGCGCCGACATGATGGATATGAGCGGCGATAAAATGCAGGTGGCGGTGCGCCGACAATCGCTACTGAATTATCTGTTGCTCGGGCTGGGCCTGTTATTGCCCGCCATGTTGTATGGCCTGATTCCGCTGCTCTACTTTTTTCCGCCTTCGGCAATCTGGTCGCTGGTGACGTTTACGGAAGATCCTCAGCTGGCCGGTAGCCTGTACTGGATTTATATGGTCTGCGTGGCGGTGTTCCTGCTTGATATTGCAGTGATCAGGCATTTGATGTGTAAGTATATGTGTATTTACCGGGTCTGGCAGCATTCGTTTAAAACGCGGGAAACGCTACATATTCATTATGACAAGCAACGCAGCGATCATTGTGAGACCTGTCATTATTGCGTCGATTCCTGCTTTCTCGATATTGACCCGCGCCAAACCGAGGTGTTTGATTCCTGTGTTAACTGCGGCGAATGCGTGGTGGCCTGTGATGAACTGCATAGCAAGAGTAAAAAGATGCACGGCCCCGGCCTGCTGCGTTTTGTCTTGGGGGCGGAAAACCGCCATGGCGAGAATAGAGGCTCGGTTGCCTCATTTTTTGGCCGCGCCAAAGCATCATCGATGGCGACAGTATTGGGCGGTGCTTTCTTTGTAATTGGCATTGTTGGTTATCAGAGCGATGAATTTTCGGTCTATCGTAGCGAGGCATGGCAGGGGGCTAAGGTGCTTGATTACCGTATTAATATTGCCCATAAAGTGTATCACCCGACTGATATTTCCTTTCGTATCGAAGGTCTTGATCCGCAGGTGTATCAACTGGAGAAAAACAAGGTGCATTTCGACAGCGCCGGCAGACAGGATATCAAGCTGCATATCAATGAATCACTGCCCAAGGGCTTATATCGATTTCATGTGTTTGCCCGTGCCGATGATGGCTGGTCGGGCGTGTTTGATGTCACCCACTTTGCTCCCGGCGGGTGAATGAAAAAGCTTATCAGGCGAGGTTTGAAATGACAGAGAAGTGTGAAGAACAGAACCCGAAAGGCTCAGCCAAGGTGGAATGGGGCAAGACACCCGAGGATCACTATGGTTATGAGTCCGATGAGGAGCGGCTGGAAAAACGTGGCATGGATGACTGGGAACTGGTTGAGCATATTCCGAAATCCCAGAAGCGTATTCCGAAATGGTTTTATGCTGTGATTGCCGGGGTATTGATTGTGGCCTTCGGTTTATCGCTGCCATTCTGGGGCGACAGGCCGGGTCATCCGCGCCCGTGGTTTACCATGGGGCATGTATATGCGCTGCTGTATTTTATTGTGGCTGGCAGTGCGGTCTTTTTTATGACCAACCTGTATGGCTCGGATCGGGGCGGCAATCTGGATTCAGATCACGAGGATGATGACATCGATATGCCCGGCCATGGCGGCGAGAATAAATGAAATTGCTTGTACTGCTGTCCGGAATCATGCTGCTTCCGGGGTTGTCCGCCTGCGACTCGGGTAACAGCCCGAAGCAGAGTGTCGATTACCCGGAGATGGGTAGTCCGGCATTTCAGAATTACCGTGCCCTGTGCTCCGAATGTCATGTACCGCCACGAACCACGACACATACTGCGGCTGAATGGCCGAGCGTGATTGCACGCATGCAGCAGCATCGGGTAGAGCGAAGAATAGCACCGATGGCAGATGCCGAGGTGGCTGCTGTGCGCGAATATCTGGTGCGCAATGCTGCACAGGATCATTGATGGTTAGGATGAGAGTGCGCATGATGAGAATGCGAACGGGCTTGCATTTGATATGGATTACTTTGTTGTTGTGCGCTTGCACGGCAGATGTGAGCGGCTGGTCGCCAGCGCCGCAATCCTGGCAGGATATTACCATAAGCATGGAAACGCAGCCCACTCCGATTCGCCAGGGCATGATCGAATTTATTCTCATAGCCAATCATCAGCAGCGTGGCTTTATCAATGATCTACTGGTGGAAGTACATACCGAGGATTCTGCCTGGAAGCAGGCCATGCCGGACGGGGCGCTGGGCGTGTTTCGCAAGGCTTTGCCTGTGCGTGATGTGCACAATGACCACCTCTATGTGCGACTGACGCGAGGGGGGCAACATGGTGAGATGGTATTTGCTTTTGCCCCGAAAAAACCATGATACGTTTCTTTTTGTGCTTGCTATTGCTGGCACCTGTCTCGGTGCATGCGGCGGATGCACAGCGAGGGGAAGTAGTTGCACAGGTACGCTGCTTGCCCTGTCATAATTTACACACGGAGTGGAAGCGGGTTGGGCCGGGTTTGAAAAATATCTATGGTCGGGCACCGACTATCACCGGCGTACCCTTTGACGTGTGGGATGATGCCGCACTACAGGCATGGTTGAGCGGGCCGCGCAAGGTTAAAGCCAATACGCCCATGAGTATGCCACCGCTTGCGGCCAGAGATCGTGCTGACCTGATTGCTTATTTTAAAGCTGATAGAGGGCAGGAGTAAGGCGTGAAGTGTCAGGTGCGAGGGGGCTCTCTACTCCTTACGCCTCGCGTATTACACCTCACATTTTACCCCTGACGATTCACTTCTGATGCTTTTTCAGCCGCTTCTCAAGTTTGGGGCTTTTTACCCAGTGGCGTAATAACATAATCTGCGTGCCACCGTGTTTTTCCTGACAGCGCGGACAGGTCAGATAGCTCAGGAATAGATTTTTGGGCATGCGCCCCTCGTCAAACAGATCGGACTGCATTTGACGAATAATGGTTTTGATGTCTTTGAGATTTCCCTTGAACAATTGTACGCGAAGCATGTATGGATTGTTCAAACGGTAAGTTTTTCGAGCTGGCGAATTATCTTCGCTCAGCAGCGCCAAAATGCGACCGCGAAACATGCCGGATTCAGCCAGTACAAAGCCGGGCCATTGTTCGCTCAGTTCCAGTGTCTCTATATCGTTGTGTTGACGATCCAGGCATGCTTCAAAGCCAATAGGCATATGAAAGAACATGGCACTGCTCTGCTCATGCACCAGCGTTGCGCCCAGATCAATATCCTGTCCGTTCCAGTCAGGGTAGTCAGAGGGGCAACCGCATTCCAGACGCATTATCTCAGACGTCTTTTTTATAAATATCTTTCAAGGTCATCATGACATTGGCCAGGTAGACCCAGAAACCTACGGCCAGAATGGATGCAACAACGGAAATAACCGGGCCATAATACTTGTGTACAGCAGGAATCTTGGCCGGGTCAGTGAGCCACAGATGACCTTCGATGAAACCAAAAATAAGCAGAGCAATATAAAACCCCGATACACCGATAGTCGTCCACCAGAATGAGTGTTCGGCCAGTCGGTGAGAATGAATCGGTTTGCCGGTTATTTTGGGTAACATATAATACGTAACAGCCATACCGAGTATGGTTACGCCACCAACCAGGTTAATATGGGCATGAGCCAATGGGTCGATCATGTGCCCAGGACCGCCATAAGGGCTGCCAATAGAATCCAGCCAGGCGCGTACCGACGGGATGACCTGCAAGAGGCCGTGAACGGTGCCGATAAAGAACGAGACGACTGACATAATCAGGAATTTAACCAGGTAAAGATGTTCGTTGGGGGGTGATTTGGACATGGCGGGCAGACTAACGTTCGACCCACAGCATGCAAGGTAACTATCTTAATACGTTATAGAGTGCAATCATCTTGCATTTGCATAGGGTGTGGCCATGCCGTTATCTGTTATGATTGTTCTGATCAGTTTTGCTGTATTGGCTGCGGCTTGGCTGGTTAAAAAGAATCATGTTATGCATATCGCTCTGATGTCCTGTGTCATGGTTTTTGATGTGCTGTTTCCAGTCTGGCTGTATTTGACGCATGATTGGGTTAAACGTCTTATTGATGATGGGGAACTGCTGTCTTTTGCTATCTGGGCGCATGTGTTTTTAATTCTGACGCTGTATGCATTGTATGCATTGCAGGTTCAGGCTGGTCGCCAGATGTTGGCCGGTCAGCAGAATGTACGTCCGAACCATCAGGTGCAGAGTCGCGGCATAGTTATCGTACGTCTGTTTGTTTTTCTCAGCGGAGCCCTGTTAATTGCTCCGGCTTGAGGACAATGATTAAAAAAAATTAATTTGGTGCTTGCCTTTTTGTTTTCGGCATGCAGGATGCCATCTTATTGAATCTTAGGGAGGTTTAAAATGCTCGCAGACTTTATTGAAAGCTCTGTTCTGTTCCAGAACAGCACCGTATATATGATGTACGGGATTATTTTTGTGACTCTAGGCGTTATTTGTCTGGTCACTTATATTGCCGATTGTAAAAAATACGAAGAATAATTAACTATAATTCAGGAGGGATTTGCATGAAACGTATGATAAGTACTATAAGTACTTTTGCGCTACTGGCATGGTTTGCTGCACCGACAGTAGTAGTTGCAGAAGAGACAATTGGTAATGTAAACAACGGTCGTATTATCTTTCAGGATGGTAAGGGTGATGATGTGCCAGCCTGTCAGGGTTGTCATGGCATTGATGGACTTGGTAGTGATGATGTGGGTTCGCCGCGTCTGGCTTACCAGGTGGATAGTTATATTCTGAAGCAGTTGACTGATTTTGCGCAGGATAAACGTACTGATGATACCATGTATCAGATGAATGATATTTCCAAGGCATTGAGTGCTCAGGATCGTAAGGATCTGGCTGCTTATGTGCATACGCTGAAATCACCATATATTGGTTCCAATCTGGATCAGCTGCGTCGTGATGGTGCAGACGTTGGTAATCCGCATGAAGGCAAGATGATTGCTGAATATGGTGCGCCTGATCATGGCGTGCCCGCTTGTAAGAGCTGCCACGGTTTCCATGGTCGTTCAGCGGGACGTATGTATCCTGCTATTGGTGGTCAGAACTATGTTTACCTGAAACATGAGCTGGAATCATGGCGTAATGGTGGCAACACTTCTGCGGCGGATATTGCAGCCGGCAAGAAGGAAGATAATGCTCGCACCAACGACTACATGGGTCAGATGCGTGCAGTTGCCAAGCATATGACGGATGAGGATATCAAGAATGTGGCAGCATTCCTGACACTGGCTAAACCGACAACGCCGGGCAACCCGCGTTCTCCGAGTCACAAGTAAGTAATCAGCCCAATCTTGAAAACGGGAGGCTTCGGCCTCCCGTTTTTTTTGTCTGAGAGCATCTGTAAAAAATAACTTGCTCCTTTCATGTGGTTTCCAGCACAATTGCCCAGGTATTATTTTGTTTATTGCGAGGTGTTTCATGACTAATTGTTCTTCATGCGGAGTCGAGACGCATGATAATAAGAAAGTATGTAAGCCGTGTATTCAGAATAAGATTGAGGCGACATGGAAGCGGCAGATCCGTATTTACAGTATTATTGCGCTATTCGGAGCTATCCTGCTGATGTATGATATCTCTGAAGTTAGAGCTTTGCCACATGGTGCAGATGGTATCCCGGTCTATTTGATAGGGGCTGGTGCCCTGGGTGGCCTAGCTGTGCTGGGCGGTTTATTTGGTTTGGCGCTGGCTGTGTTTTTCAATGTCTGGCACAGGAAAAAGTCAGGCTGAACGGTACTGGCTGTGTATTTTGCGACGGGCATTGCTTTTTAGCGGGCAGCGCTTATCCTTCGCCCTGTTGAAAAGTGAGCTGCGGCTCGCTTTTTTTGTTTTTTGAGGATGGTGAATGGATTTCGAAGCAGTCATTGAATCTTTGTTACAGCCGATTGCTGATGAGCTGGGGGTGGAAATCCTGAAAGTCAGCCTGGGCAGCGGTGGTCGTAGCAAGAAGCTCAGGGTGGTTGTGGATCGCGCCGGTGGTATTGATTCGACCGGGCTGGAGCGCATCAGTCGCGGACTGGCCTTGCAGCTGGATGCGGAAGATCTTATTAATGGTGCATTCCATCTGGAAGTGACATCGCCGGGGCTGGACTGGCCGTTGCAAAACGAGGCTGATTTCAGGCGCTACCAAGGTGAGTGGCTCAAGGTATTTTTTATGGATGGGAGCAGTCAGGAGGGTAGAAATATGGGCCCCGCCGAATCAGAAAAGGGTGTATGCTTTTTGTTACAGATTGAAACGCGGAAAAGTAGAGATAATCACCAGCTGATGGTTGATATGGATGAGGTTAGCAAGGTGGTGCGAGCCATCAACTGGAAAGAAGTATCCCGCAAGGGTAAAACAGTAGAGTCGGAGTAGTGAGAATGCAGTCATGAATGTAGAAATATTACAGGTTGCCGATGCAGTAGCGCGTGAAAAGTCAGTTGAGCGTGAACTGGTCCTTGACGCGATGGAGCAGGCGCTGAAAACAGCCGCGCGCAGAACCTATCCGGGCAAAACTATTGCAGCGGAGATTGATCGCACCACAGGCGAGATTCGCCTGTTTCATGTGCGTACCGTGGTTGAGGAAGTCGAGGAAGAAATCAACGATTTGACCCTTGAACAGGGTCAGGAGCTGGATGCCGATGCCGAGCTTGGCACTGAATTCCGTGAAGCATTGCCGCCGATTACGCTGGGGCGCATTGAGGCTCAGACGGCCAAGCAGGTCATCAATCAGAAAATCCGTGAAGCAGAGCGTGATCGTGTGATTGCCGAGTATGAGTCTCGCGTGGGCGAATTGATTACTGGCATCGTCAAACGTGTCGAACGCGGCAATGTTTATGTCGATCTGGGTCGCGGTGAAGCGGTGATGTACCGTGAAGATTTGCTGCCGCGCGAAACCTTTCGCCAGGGCGATCGCGTGCGTGTGTATTTGCGCGAAGTGCGCAATCAGTCCAAGGGGCCGCTGGTGTTTGTATCCCGTTCGGATGCAGGCATGGTGTTGCGCCTGTTTGAACAGGAAGTGCCGGAAATTCAGGATGGTACGGTCTCCATTCAGGCCATTGCCCGGGATCCGGGCTCGCGTAGCAAGATTGCGGTGGTTTCTACCGATGCCGCCGTCGATCCGGTGGGTGCCTGTGTTGGTATGCGCGGTGCGCGTGTGCAGGCAGTGGTGAATGAGTTGCATGGCGAGAAAATTGATATTATCGAATGGACGGATGATTCGGCTGCCTTTGTGATCAATGCACTGGCACCGGCAGAAATCGAACGCGTGTTGATGGATGAAGCGACCAACACCATTGAAGTCGCCGTCAGTGATGAAAACCTGGCTATTGCGATTGGTCGTCGTGGCCAGAATGTGCGCCTGGCCTCCGAACTCTCGGGTTGGAATATCGAGCTGATGAGCACCGGCGAAGAAAAAGAACGTCGCCATGAAGAAGTAGCCAAGGCGCGTGTAATTTTTCAGGAAGGTCTGGATGTGGATGAAGACTTTGCCTCCGTTCTGGTGGGTGAGGGTTTCTACAGCATGGAAGAACTGGCTTACTGTGATGTGGCGGATATCGCCGCCATTGAAGGGCTGGATACTGATCTCGCTACAGAGCTTCAAAACCGTGCACGCAACACCTTGCTGGATCAGGCCTTGCAGAAAAATAGCCAGGAAGAGGGTGATTCTTCCGTATCCTTGCTTGATCTGGCCGGTATGACGCGTGAAATCGCCGAACAGCTGACCGCCCGTGAGATGGCGAGCGTGGATGCGCTGGCCGATGCAGCGATGGATGAAATTGAAGATATTGAAGGTTTGAGTCGCGAACAGGCGGAAGCATTGATTATTGCCGCTCGTGAAGCCGCCGGCTGGTTTAAATAACACGCTGTTTCAATATGACACAGCAAAGCGCACAGCAACCATTACGGCGTTGCATGGCTTGCCGGACATCGCTTGCCAAGCAGGATATGTTGCGCTTGGTTGTCGATGATGATGGTCAAATTTGGCCGGATGTATTGCAAAAAGCGCCGGGGCGGGGTGTGTACCATTGTATGAGCCAGCCGTGCCTGATGAGTATGAACGATAAAAGGCTACAGCCGCTGAAAGCGAAGTTCAGGGTAAGTTTGCCACAGTGGAATATGCTCCAGCAACGCATGGCATTGATGCTGGAGCAACAGTTGAAGCGAATGTTTACGCGTCAACGCGCCTCAGCGGCCATCGGCAGGGATGCAGTGATGCATCGACTATGGAATAATACGCCGCTGCTATTGCTCAGGGCGGCGGATGCAGGTGATTCGCTGGTTCGTCAGAGTGATGACGGCTTGGAGAAAAGAGCGCAGGCAGGTTTGAAATCTGTGCTGGCAAACGTCTCGTCAAGACAGTGGCTGGGTGAGATGTGTGGAAGAGAAGATGTTGCGATTGTGGCGATGGATGCTGCCGGAGCAGCGGCGGCAACGACAAACAGGTTACAGGTCTATTGTATTTGGTTGGCACGAATAACCGGGTGCATCAAAGACGCAGAACGATGATGGCACAAGCAACAAGTCATCAATCAAAGGTATCAGGGTAATAAGAACAGATGGCAAAGCGTATTCTTGATTTGGCAAAAGAACTGGGCGTCGAGGCGGCTGAAATTCAGCGTGTCGCGGTGCGCTGTAATGTGGCTGTGAACGGCCCGACCAGCACACTGGATGCAGATGACCAGAAAAAAATTCGTAGCGCGCTGACATCTGCTGCCAGCCCGGAGGCCAAAAAGAGCGGCGGCAAAACATTAACCCTGAACCGACCCATGATCGCCGGACAGGCGCGTAGCGGCAGTCAGGTTGAAGGGCGCGGGCGCACTGTGGAAGTGGCCGTTCGCCGTCGTCATATGCCACAAGTTGCAAAACCCGCCGTCGTTGACCGGAGCACGGAAGCGCCTGTAGTGGCAACCGCCACAAAAGCGATGACCCCGGCTCAGCGTGCAGCGGCAGCTATTGAAAAGAAAAAATCGGATGCTGCACAAGCCCAGCGCGACAAAGCAGCGGCAGTAGCAAAACCTGCTGAAAAACCATCCACCACGCTAAAAACACCGAGCATGAAACCTGGTGAAGCAGCCAGGCGCGCTTCAGAAGCTGTTGCCAAAAAGGCTGCTTCCAGTCAGGCGACAGCCATGCCTGCCAGTAGGCCTGCTCAGATTGGCAGACCTGCCCAGGGTGGCAGACCTGCCCAGGGTGGCAGACCTGCCCAAGGTGGCAGACCAGCTCAGGGTAGCAGACCAGCCCAGGGTGGCAGACCAGCCCAAGGTGGCAGACCAGCCCAGGGTGGCAGACCAGCCCAGGGTGGCAGACCGGCTCAGGGTGGCAGACCGGCTCAGGGTGGCAGACC
>CAZDFL010000001.1:6231-11975 GCA_964504835.1 uncultured Zetaproteobacteria bacterium | reverse complement strand
CAGGGTGGCAGACCAGCTCAAGGTGTCGGCAAGCCGGCGCATAAAGGCCCGCGTACGACAATTCGCCGGGGTTTGACGCCTGCTCAGATTGCTGCCATGAAAGCGCCCAAATCAACTGTAAAACAGCTTGAGAAAAAAATATCAGAAGATCGCGCTGCTCAGCGCAGAAGCGGTAATCGTCCTCAGCGTCCTGATAATCGTCCCGGAGGCAATGCCGCCGGACAACAGGGTACGCGTCGTTCACCTTCAGTAGCGGTTGCTCCGGGTGCTGGTGCACCACCGGCTCCGACCGGGCAACAGCCTCGCCGTCGTGGCCCGGGCGGTATGCGTCCACAGCGGCGTCTTTCACCGGCTGAAAAGGCGGCGCGCCGTGCTTATTCCGCCAAGCGCAATGAGGTGCTGTCGCCTGAAGAGGAAGAGCGCCAGGCCAGATTAGCACGCGGCAGCGGCTCCAAACGATTCAGTAGTTTAATTGGCAAGGACGATGAAGCCTTTGTGGTGCGTACGGTTGAGTTTACCGATCCGATTCTGGTTTCCGAACTGGCCAGTCGCATGGCCATCAAGAGTGCTGAAGTGGTTAAAAAGCTGTTCGAAATGGGCAATCCTACTACAGTCAATGAAGCTGTTGATGGCGATACTGCCGCGTTGATTATTGAAGAATTTGGCCACATGCCTAAATTGATTAATGCGGCAGCCGTTGAAGATGTGCTGGTGGAAGATGTGTCGGAAGATGATCAAGCTGATCTGGAACCGCGTCCCCCGGTCGTGGTAGTCATGGGGCATGTCGATCACGGCAAGACCTCGATTCTCGATGCATTGCGCAAAGCCAATGTGGCCGAAGGCGAAGCTGGCGGCATTACCCAGCATATTGGCGCTTACATGGTGAAACTCGAAAGCAATGAACGTGTCGTATTTATTGATACGCCGGGTCATGAAGCCTTTACCGGCCTGCGCGCCCGAGGGGCGAGCATGACCGATGTGGCGGTACTGGTGGTTGCTGCTGATGATGGCGTGATGCCACAGACGGTTGAAGCTTTGAATCATGCTCGCGCCGCCAAGGTGCCGATGATTGTAGCGGTCAACAAGATGGATAAAGAAGGTGCAGATCCCGAAAAAGTGATGCGTCAACTGGCCGAGCACGACGTGGTGCCGGAAGACTGGGGCGGCGATACGATTTTCGTACAGGTATCGGCGCATACCGGCCAGGGCTTGGATGATCTGCTGGAAATGCTGGCTCTACAGACTGAAATTCTCGAATTGAAAGCCAATCCGAAACGCCGTGGTAAGGGTATTGTGGTCGAATCACGACTCGACAAGGGGCGTGGTCCGGTGGCGACAGTGCTGGTGCAAAACGGCACGTTCCATCAGGGAGATACCGTGGTTGTGGGTTCCGCAACCGGTCGTTTGCGTGCCATTATTGATGAAAATGCCGTGCAACATCGTACGGCTGGCCCATCTATTCCGTTTGAATTGCTGGGGCTTGATTCTGTGCCGGAAGCAGGACATGAAATTTATGCGGTAGAAAATGAGAAACAGGCTCGTGATATTGTCAGGTATCGTAAAGATCGGGAACGTGAATTGGGTGCGGAAGCACAGAAACGCGCCAGCCTCGATGAATTGTTCGCCAATATGCAGAGCGGCGTCAAGGAAGTGCCTGTGCTGATCAAGGGTGATGTGACGGGTTCGGTTGAAGCCATGGCTGAATCGCTGATCAAGGCTGGCACTGATGACGTAAAGGTGAAGATCGTACACAAGGCTATTGGCGGCATCACCGAATCCGATGTGATGCTGGCATCAGCCTCCAACGCCATTATTATCGGCTTTAATGTACGTCCGGAAACCAAGGCCAAGAAAGTGGCTGAAGCCGAAGGCGTGGATGTGCGTTTCTACAAGGTGATCTATGATGCCATTGATGAAGTGAAGGCTGCTATGGCTGGCGTATTGAGCCCGGACGAAGTCGAGAAAGTCACCGGTACTGCCGATGTGCGCGAAGTATTCCAGGCACCGAAGGTGGGTGCGGTGGCCGGTTGTTATATGACCGACGGTTTCGTGACACGCGGCTCGCATGTGCGCGTACTGCGCGAATCTGTGCTGATTTATGATGGTGTGCTGGCATCGTTGCGCCGATTCAAGGATGATGTGAAAGAAGTGAAGTCTGGTTATGAATGCGGTATGAGCGTTGAAAAATTCAATGATGTTAAAGAAGGCGATACCTTCGAGTTTTATGTCATTGAAGAAGTGGCGGCCACACTCTGATTTCCATCCATTGTTTCTGCCATGCGTGGTAATCCAGCCGGTCAGCAGCGCTTTCTGGCTGATGTAAAACGTTTGCTATCCACACTGTTGCTGCGCGATGTGGCAGACCCGCGTTTTAACGGCGTAAGTATTACCAGACTCGAAGTGTCCGGACGCCAGCTAATAAAGGTCTGGGTCTATCACAATGGTGAAGCAGAACCTGACCAGT
This sequence comes from uncultured Zetaproteobacteria bacterium, assembly GCA_964504835.1. Classification (GTDB taxonomy): domain Bacteria; phylum Pseudomonadota; class Zetaproteobacteria; order Mariprofundales; family Mariprofundaceae; genus Mariprofundus. The sequence continues at coordinate 9,511 of CAZDFL010000001.1, read as the reverse complement.
GTACCGAAGCACTCAATCGCATGGCTCCGCATTTCGAACATGAGTTGCGCCGGGCCTTAACCAAACGGCGCTTGCCGAAACTCCAGTTTGTCTGGGATGCTGCCTTCGAGAAATCCGGTGATGTGTTGCAGATGCTGAGAGATCTGGAAACACCATGAGTAAAGCTTTGTTCGTTGATGTGGACTGGCAACCGGTTATCGATGCCATGGCGCAAGCTGAAAATATCGTTCTGATCACCCATTGTAATCCCGATGGCGATGGCATTGGCGCTCAGCAGGCGCTTTATGACGTGCTCTGTGCGGCAGGCAAACAAGTGCGTATGCACAATCGTGATGGCGTACCGCGCATTTACCACTTTCTGAAATATGCTGACAAAGTAGGGCAGGGCGACTGGAACGAAACTCAGACTGCCGACCTCATTATCGCGCTGGATTGCGGCGCATTTGGTCGGCTCGGCATGCCCGAATCATTTTTTGCCGGTGCAACGCTGTTGAATATCGATCATCATGCCAGCAATAAATTGTTTGGTGATATCAATCTGGTGGATGCCCGCTACTGTGCTACCGGCGCGATGATTTATGATCTGATGCTGGCCATGGGGGCAGCTCTCAACAAAGCCAGTGCTTCGGCTATTTATGCAGCCATTATCACCGATACGGCCAGCTTTCGTTTGGCCAGCGCTACCCCTGCCGTGTATCGGTTGGCGGCTACGTTGGTTGAGGCAGGTGCTCAGCCGTGGCCGATTAGTGTGAATATTTATGAAAGTCGTTCACTCGCCGGTATGCAGATGATGACAGCTTGTCTGGCCACGCTGGAGATGAAAAATGACGGGCGTTCCGCCTGGATTTATGTCACCCGTGATATTTATAGTCAGACAGATGCCGATGTCGAAGATACCGAGGGCTTGATTGATTATGCGCGCAGTATTGACGGGGTGGAAGTCGCTGTGTTTATCCGCATTGATGAACGTAATAATGATCGTTGGAAAATCAGTTTCAGGGGTAAAACATGGGCCAATGTCGGTGATCTGGCAGCAACCCTCGGTGGCGGCGGCCATGCCTATGCGGCAGGTTGCATTCTGCAAGGCTCGCTTGCATCGGTTTGTGAGCAGGTAGAGCAGGCGGTCAGCCACACACTGGCATAGCGTTTACCAATATGCCTAAAAATACCTTTTGCGGAATCATTTTTCTCGATAAACCCCACGGGTGGACATCACGCCGCGCGGTCAATGAAGTGGTGCGTGTTTTTTCCATTCCGGGACAGAAGCGCATCAAGGCAGGCCATGCAGGCACACTCGATCCATTGGCGACCGGAATGTTACCGATTCTGCTGGGTGATGCCACGCGTTTTGCCGAGATGGGGCTCAATGCTGAGAAATCCTACCGGGTGAGCTTTGATCTCTCCTATCAGACCGATACGCTGGATCAGGAAGGTGAGATCAGCGGTCGATTTGACGGGGTGGTCAGCCAAGGGCAGGTGAACGCCGTTCTGGCCGACTTTCGCGGCCAGATTGAACAGGTTCCGCCCGCCTATTCGGCGATTCGAATCAATGGAAAACGAGCCCATGATCTGGCGCGCAAGGGCAAAGAGGTGGTGATGCAATCACGCCCTGTCACAGTATATGCGGTGGAGTTGGTTGATTTTTCGTTTCCTGTGGCAAGTCTCGAAGTATCGTGCTCAAAAGGCACGTATATTCGTTCTCTGGCTCGCGATATCGGAGCCACGTTGGGTATGGGCGGTTGTGTGACCAGTTTGCGCCGTCTATCTACCGGTGGCTGGCCGGAAGCGATGATGGTGACGCCTGAACAGCTTATGGCGCAGAAACAAGCGTGCCTGTTGCCGCTGGCGCAATGGTTGCGTGAATTTGAGCCGCTGTATCTATCGCTGGACGAGGGTAAACGCTTCCTGCATGGGCAGCGCATACAATTGAAAGACACCGAAACGGATATAAACACAGCGCCAACAGACGAACGAAATATGGCAGTGTTTTCGGATGACATACTGCTTGGAACAGGAACACTCAGGGGCGGTATGCGGCATATGGTGTTGCATCCGGCCAGGATCATGCCAGCGGCGCAGCAGGCTTTGTTATGAGCGAAGTTTTTTATGGATGACGAAGCGAATAAAATAAAACGCCGAAACTACAAAATCATGGGTGTGGCTTTTGCTGTAATGATCTTTGTGAATATATTCAGTCCGGGTCAGCCAACGAACAACAACAAGGAGCACAATATGGGTTTATTTACAAAAGCGCCACAGGCGGGTGATAAAGATATTCCGGCAGGGCAACATATCAAAATCGAAATGGAAAACGGTGATATTCTCATTGAACTGTATCCGGATTCGGCACCCAATACGGTGGCCAATTTCAAGGCGCTGGCCGGTAAAGGGTATTATGACGGTTTGATATTTCACCGCGTCATCGCTGATTTTATGGCGCAGGGCGGCGATCCTGAAGGCACGGGCACGGGCGGCCCCGGCTACAAAGTCAAAGCAGAATTCAATGACCGCAAGCATAAACGCGGCACAGTCGCTATGGCGCGTTCTGCCAGCCCTGATTCAGCCGGTAGCCAGTTTTATATATGTTATGGCGATACGCCGCATCTGGATGGTCAATACACCATTTTTGGTCAGGTGGTTGAAGGTATGGATGTCGTTGATCAGATCAAACAGGGTGATGTTATGAACAAGGTCAGCGTTTTGCCGTAAATGTGAAGTGTCGCAGCATTTGTGGCAGCTTTAATCCGAGCAGTTATTTGCTTGCGGTGAGAATGGCGCGAATGGGGGCAGGGTGGCCTTCGATGGTGCGGCTGGGGTCGTTCGGATCGAGGTAGTCGGCCAGGGATTCGAATGTCATCCATGTGGTATTGCGTTGTTCTTCAATGCTGGTGGGGCTGACATCGACAGTCCTGATATTTTTAAAACCGGCGCGTTTGAGCCACCGGCTTAACATATCCACCGACGGGATAAACCAGACGTTACGCATTTTTGCATAACGACTTGGCGGCATCAGACAGCTTTGTTGATCGCCCTGAATCACCAGCGTATCGAGTACCAGCTCGCCGCCGCTACGCAGTAATGCTTTGAGCTCCAGCAGGTGATCAATGGGTGCGCGGCGGTGATAGAGGATGCCCATTGAAAACACGGTATCGAAACAGGCCATATTGACGGGCATCGCCTCAATGCCCACCGGCAGAATGAAGGCTGGCGCATGGGGCTGATAACGCTTGATGGCGGCGAACTGCATGGAAAATAACGCCGTCGGATCAATGCCCAGCGC
>CAZDFL010000001.1:0-6131 GCA_964504835.1 uncultured Zetaproteobacteria bacterium | reverse complement strand
GCCAAAATTTTTGACCAGCCCGCTTCGTTCACCTTTTGTAGTGGGTCGGTAAACGCAGCCAGTGCTGAACTGCATAGACAAGCTTCCAGCCTGGCGGATTCGCGCTGCTTATATATTTTCATTTCACGGCAATCATTGAGGCAAAATTAAAACACTGAAACCATGTGTGTGCAGCCGGGAAACCAGCCTGTTGCAGGCGGTGGTGGTGAACGTCTTGTGTCTCGGGAATCAGTACGTTTTCGAGCGCGGTGCGTTTGCGGCTGATCTCCATGGCTGAATAGCCCTGCGCCTGTTTGAATGCTTCATGTAGTTCGGTTTGGAGCTTATTTTCATCCGCATCATCAAACGTTATTTTTTCAGATAGGATCAGGACAGCGCCGGGATTCAGCCCCTGATAAATATGTTTCAGCAGCTTGAGCCGCTCTTCTTTGGCAATGAATTGCAATACGAAATTCAAAACGACGACCGATGCATTCTGAATATCGGTATCAAGGACATCCTGACAGAGAATCTCCGCCGTTTCCGGTTTTAACATCTGCCTGCAGCGATCCACCATGGCAGCGGAATTATCCACCCCGATGATAGCGCACTGCTTTCCGGCCGCGCCCCGACTTAGCGCCATTGTGGCTGCGCCCAGCGAACAACCCAGGTCATACAATCGGGTTCCGCTCTGCGCATATTCGTGAGCCAGCAGTTCCACCATTTGCAATGTTTGCGCATAGCCCGGCACCGAGCGTTTGATCATATCGGCAAAAACACGCGCTACCTTGTCGTCAAAGGCAAATCCGTTGCTGTGGATGTCTGAGTTATAAATCGAGTCGCGATGCATGGGTGGAGCTAAACAGATTGAAATCAGGGGCACAACGGTGCGATGGCTTTCAGGGCATCGCGGGTGGCCAGCCAACCGGAACCCAGGTTGGTGGTGGTGCGGGTGATGAATACCAACAGGTAATCCGGTTTATCCGCTACGATGGCCATGAAATGGAAGGTGCCATCGCTTGTCATCTGGATTTCTTTGATATGATATTTCAGTTCATCGCCACGCTGAGCTGCCATCATGGTCTCTACTGCGGTGATCGTTTTGCCGCGAAACATATCAACAGCGGCGGCGCCAACCGCATCGACATAGGATTGGGTGAAGTAGGGGATATTGTGATATGCGCCGACAATCAGGCCGCTATCCAAATCAACCACCGCAGCAGCAAGCGCACCATCCACGTCATTGACCAGTTGTTCCAAAGTATTGTTCATCGTGTGCCTCCCCCTTTATTTATCTGTCCTGAGCTTCCTGAATCACCCGATTGATCAGTTCTTCCAGCAGTGCGGGTTTTCTGGCATCGGCCGGTTTGGCCGCTTCAAGCTGTTGTTCTTGCCGCTGTGATTTGCTCATCAGATCAATAATGATTTCGACTTCCTTTCTGGCATGCCCGAGCAACATGCCCAGTTTGAGTTGTCTGCTACCCATCAGTACCAGCAGCATATCGTTACCGGCATGAATCAGTGCAATGGTCTGGTTTCTCGATTGGGTCACGACCTGAATACAGGTGTCATCATCGCCCTGCACAGCCAGTGCATCACCGAGCGACAGCATGGATGAACACATGGCCGAGATTGCATCAGCCTCGATTTGCACATTGGTGGCACAGGCTACCGGCAGTCCGTCCACGCTGCATAGCAGGGCAGCATTCAGGTTGGCTTCTCTGGAAAGCAGATGTTCAAGTTCCTGTTTGCAGGCTTGCTTGTAATTATTTGCCATGATACCTCGAATCGTTATGACCAAGCAGGGTGTTCGATACGCATTTCACACACGCTCTGATAAGCTTTTGCACACCATTTGGTACTTTATTGCATAAAATCGTCAAATAAATCTGTTCTCCACCGATATTGGCTTCATGCATGATAAGCATTTGCCCGCCCTTGAGAACCAGCGCACTGCATATCAGCTTCTTCAAGTCGCCGGATTGTACCATGTGCTGTGCAGTTTCCATGGCAGCAGATGAATAGGAAGCAAAATCTTCGCCAGGCGCTGCTCCGGCATCAGCCATGCTCAAGCCTTCTTCATTGGCTACAAGAATAAAGACAAGATCCATTTCTTGCCGCAGGGATTCAAGTTCATGGTGCAGAGAAATGGTCTACCCTCCTGTGAAATAATACAATTTATTTCTTGTCCTTATCTTCAAAACCGAAACGACGGATTTTTTGGGCGCGTCTGGCGTCATCGTAGGTGATTTCCACACCACGTTTGCGCAATTCTCCGGTATCTTCATCTTCAAACTCTTCAAAATAGGTGACGCGGTTTGGATGCATGATGTTTTGTAGTGCAGGCGTACCGAGTGTTTGTTCGATGGTGAATTTTGTATCGCCTTCCTTGATCATGTGAATCTCATTGGCATCGAGCCGGTTGCCCTGATGAATGGGCTCGCGCAAACAGCCAGTCAGCAATAGTGTCAGCAGCGCCGAACATAAAATAATATATCGCATCAAGCTGTCTCCGCCGGGCCACGATGGCCGTTTTCCAGTAGCGCTATATAATCAGTCATGCCTTTCTCCAGTGTCCATTCAGGTTGCCAGTTCAGCAGTGCATGGCTCAGTGACAGCTCAGCTTCCGTGTGGTTCTGGTAGAATGAGAACGGGTTATCGAAATATTCAATCTCCAGTTTCATGTCCAATGCCTGCGCCAGTATGTTGACAATATCATTGAATGATCGCGCCAGCCCGGAGCCGACATTGCAGACGCCCGAACGCGGTGCATCGAGTGCGGCCAGATTGGCTCCGATAATATCGCGGATATAGACAAAATCGCGTTTTTGTTCGCCATATTTGAACAGACGCGGCTGCTTGCCTGCTTTCACCTGCTCATAGAGTTGCAGCATCATGGATGCGGTTTTATTGCCGCTTTTTTCATTTTTATGCGTTTCGCCCGGCCCGTACACATTGAAATAACGCAGCCCGATAATCGGGGCGGATTGCGATTCATAGTGACGGGCGGCAATACGATCCATGGCCAGTTTGGAGAAGCCGTAAATGTTTTCAGGCTCTTCACCCGCACCGACGCGATTGGGAGCCGGAGAGTTGCCATAGGTGCCGGCAGAAGAAGCATAAATCAGGCGTGTGCCGGAAATCTGACAGGCATCAAGCAAGTTGGCGAAGGCATTGGTATTGACCTCAATCATCAGGCGTTGATCCATCACGGTGGTATCGGTAATGGCGGCTTCATGGAAGATGGCGGAGAAAGCGCCATCGGCGATTTCTTCAAGCAGAGCCGGATCATCGCAGTCGGCAGCGCGCACTTCGCAATCGACATGGATCAGATTGCGCCAGTCGCCGGATGAAAAATCATCCACCACGACCACGTCCGTGCCGGGGCGCTTGAGCAGTGCGGCAGCAATATTGGAACCAATATATCCTGCCCCGCCTGTAACCAGTATGCGTTCACTCATGTTTTCATCTTCCCCGTGTCAGTATTCAGGATGGTGCCATTATTCATGATACTGCGCCTTTCCACTGCAGTTGTAATGCGTGTAGTGCGCGCGTGGTGGCATCGTTGCAGATGTTATAACCTGCTTTGGTATTGACGCTGCCGGTGATTTCGGATGCATCCTTGTTGCATATGTCCGTGTCGCTTAAGCCGACTTCGGCAAACAAGCGTGATATCCAGCTGCCAAGCCCCTGCAGATGTGAGATGCGCACGATTCGAATCAGTTCGTCACAACGCGCCACGCTTACTTGATTGCCGGTCGCAACAGAAAGCGCTTCTGCATTTTCAGCTGCCATGCAATCAACCGGCTTGCACAGCAGTTTGAAGATCACCCATTCGCTTTCCGACAGAAAGTTACGATCTTCATGCAGAGGAAATGCTCCCGGCAATGCCTGTATTTTACCCATTTTTGTGTCACCTGAGTGCCTTGAAATATATTCGGTCAGAATATTACGTGCCGTATGAATCTGTGCAAGAGCAGCGACTATAGCGGGAAACGGACGGGCAGACTAATTCGTTGGACGAACACCATCATCATCGGCATGATTTACAACTATTCATAAACTGGAAAAAGGAGATAACCATGCGTTGGTCAGAAACATCAGATATCAGTAAATCAGCCTTTCACCGTAAAAAGATTACCGTCGTCGGAGCTGGCAATGTGGGTGCGACAGCAGCATTTCTGGCCGCTCAGAAAGAACTGGCCAATATCGTTATGATTGATGTCATGGAGGGTGTGCCGCAGGGCAAGGCGCTGGATATGTTTGAATCCTCACCCATTCAGGGCTTTGATGCGCTGGTGCATGGAGCGCAGGATTATGCCGATACTGCCGATTCGGATCTGGTTATTATTACTGCTGGCATTGCCCGCAAACCCGGCATGAGCCGTGATGATTTGCTTAGCATCAATGTTAAAATTGTTTCGGAAGTAACGTCTAATATCGTCAAATATTCTCCGAACTGCATTATTCTGGTGGTGACTAACCCATTGGATGCCATGGTGTATACGGCCTTGAAGGTGTCCGGGTTTCCCAAGCAGCGGGTGATTGGCATGGCTGGCGTACTCGATTCAGCTCGCATGCGGGCATTTATTGCCGAAGAGTTGCAAGTATCGATTGAAAATGTGTCGGCCTGCGTGCTCGGCGGTCATGGCGATACCATGGTTCCGGTGCCGCGATATTCAACTGTGGCGGGAATTCCGATTACCGAGCTGATGGATGCAGAGCGCGTTGCATCAATCTGTGAACGAACAGCGCAAGGCGGTGCCGAGATTGTCGAATTATTAAAAACCGGCTCGGCATTTTATGCGCCCGGCGCTTCGGTTGTGCAGATGGCTGAAGCGATTATCAAAGACAAAAAACGTATTCTGCCTTGTGCTGCCTATCTGGAAGGCGAATATGGTGTGGACGGCTATTATATGGGCGTGCCATGCAAACTGGGTCGCGATGGCGTTGAAGCCATTCTGGAATTAAATTTGAGCGATAAAGAAGCGGCAGCCTTGCATCAATCCATGCTGGCGGTGAAAGAACTGGTGCAGACGGTAGATGCTTTCGGGTATTTTTAGCGTTCTGTCGCACAGATGTGAACGGGAGAGTCAGATAGCCGGGATTATTGTAGGAGTGAAGTGAGTTCATGGCGCATATACCGTTATTTCAGAAAAATCTGATTCTCCGAACCATTGGAGACGCGAGTCCTCTGCCTGATTCACACCTTAAAACTTTACGAAAATGGCAAGCCTCGCTGCAATCTAGCGCTCTTAATAAGGTCAAAGAAATTTCACTGCACGGCCAGTTTCTTACCGATCTGTTTGGAAATGTGCTGGGTTATACGGGCATTACCGATGGTCATGGCGAAAGCTGGGAATGGCAGGCCGAGGTCTCTATTGCAGGTGCTGGACAGTCCGATGCTGCGCTTGGGTTTTTCTCGAATGAAAACTGTCTGATTACTGCACCGGTTGAGTTGAAGGGGGCAATGACCAGCCTCGATTATCCCATGGCTCGTGGCTATACCCCGGTTCAGCAGGTATGGCGTTATGGTAATGCGGTGGCCGGGTGCCGTTGGGTGATTCTATCCAATTATCGTGAATTGCGTCTGTATGCCACAGATCGAACACCTGCCGAATACGAGTTGTTTGAAATCGCCAAACTCACCGACCCTGTAGAATATGCGCGATTGCAATTATTACTTGGCCGGGATCATTTCATCAGTGAATCGAGCATGAGCGATACAGATCGTTTGCTGGCCGAATCGGGTGCTGTTGAAAAAGAGATTACCCGCCAACTTTATGCGGATTACCGATCTATTCGCATGGGGCTGTTTAAGCAACTACATCAAGCCAACCCGGATGTAGCGGATACCCTGCTAATATCCATGGCGCAAAAAAATCTGGATCGTGTGCTGTTCGTTGCCTTTGCCGAAGATGTCGGATTGCTGCCGCATAATATTCTTCTCAAAGCGTATGAAACGTCCAATGCATTTGTCAGCGCCCCTATTTGGGATAATTTCAAAGGCTTGTTTCTAGCTGTTGATATTGGCAATGCGCCGCTTTCAATCCCAAAGTATAACGGGGGCTTGTTTGCACGCGATGATGAACTGGATGCGTTGCATGTACCCGATGGGGCATGTGAATATTTCAAACGACTGGCGGAATACG